>JAEZJR010000126.1 GCA_023415725.1 Acidobacteriota bacterium | reverse complement strand
AGCCCATCCCGCCTCCGCCGCCAGCGTAAATGTCCCGCTGGGTGTTGTAGCGGATCGGGTAAACAAGGGCGTCGCTTTCCTCTACGTCGGCCAGGGTACTCTGGATATCGGCCCGGCGGGACGTGGTGTCGACGCCGTCGGTGAACAACACGATCGCCTTACGGCCCTGGATGCGGGCGAGTTGACGGTTGAGAGCATTGTCGACCGCCTCATATAGGCTCGTGCCGTCGCCGAACTCCGCCATACGGATCGCGGAACGGAGCTGAGCACGGTTGTTGGTTGGCTCGCTCAGAACACGGACGTGCTCGTCGAACGACAGCACCATGACCTTGTCGTTCGGCCGGAGCTGGTCGACGAAGCTGATCGCGGCGTTCTGGATCTCATCGATGCGGAACTGCGTCGAGGGGCTAACGTCGATCATCAGGATGACCGTGAACGGCTGCTCGACGGACTGGAAGTACTCGATCTTTTGCTGTGCGCCATTCTCGAAGATCTGGAAGTCGCGCTGCGAGAGGCCCGAGACGAAACGGCCGTCGCGGTCGAGCACGGAGACGGGCATCGTGACGAGGTTCGTCTCGACCTTGATCTCTTCGTCGCTGTCGCCGAGGCCGCCGCCGGTAGACGGTGTCGCAGTAGCGCTCGGTTGGGGACGGCTGCCGTTGGGAGCCGCGAGAACCGGCGGGCGACGCTCCGTAGACGGGCGGGCCGTATCGTTTTGGATCGTGGGGGCCTTGGGCGTGGGCGTCGGGACCACACGCACGCGCGAAGCCTGACCGAATGAGGCTGCAGACGCTAACCCCAAAACCACGACGGCGAAAGCGAATTGCTTCATCGCTGGATATCTCCGTTAAGATCTAGTTACTTTGGGGAAAGCTTGATTTAAGATTATCAACAGTTTAGACGCGTTGCTAGCTATTTTTGGCGGGAAAATTAGCGCTTCTCGAGTTCCTCAATAGCAAGGTCGTGAAAGCGGCGGCGGACGGAGTTGATATTGACGAACGGCAGCGGGTGATTGTGGGTGCGGTTGGTGAGGAGGACAAAGATTCGGTCCTTGACCGGGTCGATCCAGAGTGAGGTGCCCGTAAATCCATTGTGCCCAAAGCTTTCCGGGGACATTTTTGTGCCCGCTGTAGAGCCTTGGGTCGACGCAAGTTGAAACGCAAACGAGCGATCCTCGTTTAAGCCTTTGGTGAAATTCGTGCGGAAGAGGTGGCAGGTTTCCGGTTTGAGAAGCTGGGTGTATTCGGGCAGGAATTGGAGAGCGATCTTGAATACCTCTTCGGCGGTGGAAAAGAGTCCCGCGTGACCAGCAACTCCGCCCATGAAATAGGCATTCCCATCATGGACTTCACCCCAGATCAGATGATTTCGCAGTGCTGACTCCGGAAGCCCAAGTTCAGGGAATTTCTCGATGCAGGTTTGGCGTTCGTATAGGTTGCCGAGTTCGCTAGCGGCGAAATCCTCTCGAATCCATCGCTGAATTCCGGTTGCCATGGGTGAGAAGTCGCTTCGAGTCAACTCAAGCTCATCCGTCACATTTGAAAATCCAATATCGATCCTTTCTCCCCAGATTGCCTCTACCACGTTCGCAAGGGCAATAAAATTCAAGTCGCTGTAGATGACGGCGACATCCCGCCTCTCCATAGCTGTTTCAGCGGCAACCGTTTCAGTGACGTGAAGCAGATTCTTCGATTTCAAATATAAAGGAATCCAATCTCTAAATCCGGAAGTATGAGTAGCAATCTGGCGAACAGTCGTTTCGGATTTATCGGCCGTAGCGAAGACTGGAAGAACATTCGATATTTTTGTCTCCAGCCCAAAATCTCCTTCATCCATCATTTGGGCAGCTAGAAGGCCCGTCGCTAACGTTTTGGTCAAACTCGCAACGTCGTAGATCGTGTCGTGTTTTGCAGGAATTCGTTCAGGCTCTACAACTGCGAAACCCAAGGCGTCTTGATAAACGACCTCGCCCTTTTCGGCGACTAGATACACGGCCGATGGGAAGTCGTTCGCGGCTATGCGTTCGGAGAGGAAGGCGGAGATCTTTTCGTTCATCTGTGGGCCAATATTTATTCTTTGTTACATACTTGACACAACGGTCAAGTGGTAATACACTTCCCCTCTAATTTTATTTTTAATTGGAGGCTTCCCTGAAAATGAGTAAATTTGAATCTGCCGAACTCATTCTGAAATTGTACGACCTTCGCCGCGAAGAGACCATGCGGAAGGCGCGCAACTGGTTTTTCACTTTCAACCCGACGAGCGTAGAAGAGTTCGAGAAAACGATGATGGACCCCGAGGTGGGTGCCTATCTTCGGATGGTGACCTCGTATTGGGACATGGCGGCGTCGCTGGTGGTCCACGGGGCGATCGACGCGGAAATGTTCAACGACACGGTTGGCGAACACATCGGTGTGTTCGCGAAAGTAGAGCCGTTCCTTGCGGACCTCCGCACCCGGTGGGAAATGCCTGACGCTTTCAAGAACCTCGAAAAGGTCATCTACGACAAACCGGGCGGCAAAGAGCAACTCGAGAAAACCCGCGAGTGGATGAAGTCGATCCAGGCCCAGATCGCCGAACAAACGAATCAAGCGAGCGAGGCGTCTGCATAGCGTTTAGTTCAAAGGTTAAAAGCCGGCGATCTCGGTCGTCGGCTTTTGTTATTTAACCAGCTGCCAGTTTTGAGCTTCCAGCTGTCAGTTCTATTTGAAGAATAGCTGTTAGCTATTAGCTGTTTGGCTAATTTTGAGTTTGCTTACGTGCTCCTCGATCCGTTCGAGCACGCCGACCGCGAGGGCGAGGGCGCGGCGGCCGTCGTGGCCGGTGACGGGTGGGGCGGTGTCGTTTTCGATGGAATCGAGAAATGCGGTTATTTCGGCTCGGAGAGGCTCGACATCGTTGATCTGGAGCCGGTTTATGTTTATGCCGAGCAGGGGATGCGAAGCTTCGGGATTCAGCGACGTTAACGAGGCGAACTTGGTCGCGTAATCGAGCACGACGTAGGCGTTGGTCTGGTAGAAGCGGGTCTTACGGATCTTCTCGGTGCCGATGCGCGAGGCGGTGATGTTGGCGACTGCGCCGTTCTCGAATTCGATCCGGGCGTTCGCTGCATCGACCTTGTCTGAAATAACCGGGATACCTACAGCTCGGATCTCGGTAACATTTACGTCCTCACCGACCAGCCACTGAACTGCGTCGAGATCGTGGATCATCACATCGAGCACGACGTCCACATCTAGCGAGCGGTTCGGGAACGGCGAAACGCGGTGGATCTCGAAATACAGAGGATCGGTGACGTATGGACGCAGTGCCACCATTGCGGGGTTGAAGCGTTCGAGTTGCCCCACCATCAACTTCGCGCCGGACTTTTCGGCCGCCGCGATCATTTGGTCCGCTTCCGAGAGCGACAATGCGATCGGCTTTTCGACGAGAGTATGCACGCCCTGCTCAAGGAACGCGCAGGCGATCTCGCAGTGGGTTTCGGTGGGCGTGGCGATAGAAACGACGTCAACTTTTCCTAGCAGTTCTCGCCAATCGGTGAACGAAGCTGTACCGTGCTCGGCGGATATTTGAGCAGCGGTTTCGGCGTTAGCGTCGCACACGCCGATGAATTCGACGCGGCCTTCGCGGGCGAGTTCAGCGTAGTTGCGAGCGTGGTGGCGGCCGAGGCTCCCGACGCCGATCGCTGCAGTTCTCAACGGATTGCGGATTTCGTTCATAGCTCGGATAATACTAGATTCTACCCTCGAGGTACGTAAGCGATTAAGCTGCAAGAATTAGAGTAATGTTTCTCCGAGATAAGTGATAGCTGGCAAGTGAGAAGTGAAAACGGCGAGAAGTGGCATTGGACCGGTTCGCGAACCTTTTGGGTGATCGCGGCCGTTTTGGTTGTAGCAATTTACTTCTTTGGGCTAACGATCCCGCTGGTCGGGCCGGACGAACCGCGTTACGCACAGGTCGCGCGTGAGATGTTCGAACGGGGTGACTGGGTGACGCCGACGCTCGGTGGATTCGACTGGTTCGAAAAACCGGCGTTGCTGTATTGGCTGCAGATCGCCTCGTACAACATCTTCGGCGTGACCGAGTTCGCCGCGAGGTTCGGCTCCGCGCTTTTTGGGCTAGGTACGATCGCGAGCCTGTGGTTTCTGGGGAGGGCGGCGGACCGGGACACCGCCGGATTCAGCTTTGCTAACCTGCTGGCTCTTATCGCGGCCTCATCACTCGGGATCATCGTCTTTTCGCGCGGGGCAAGCTTCGACATCATACTGACGTTCCCGATCACCGCTGCTCTGGCGAGCTATTTCGTTTGGGAAAGGGGCCGAAGTGAAGCGAGGAACTCGACTTTACCGCTCTTTCTCTTTTATGTCTTCGTCGGCGTTGCCGTGCTCGCTAAGGGCCTGGTTGGGATCGTGTTCCCCTACGCCATTGTCACCTTTTACCATCTGATCTCGTGGAAACGGCCGTCCTGGATGCTGGTATTAAGCTTGTTCTGGGGCACGATCGTCGCCGCGGCGGTTGCGTCGCTGTGGTACGTGCCGATGTATCGGGTGAACGGGTGGAAGTTCATTGACGAGTTCTTCATTCAGCATCACTTCCAGCGTTACACCTCGAACAAATACTTCCACCCGCAGCCGTTCTATTTCTTTTTCTGGGTGCTGCCGCTGATGACGCTGCCGTGGCTGCCGTTCTTTTTCCTGGGGGTCTGGAAAGGCGTCAAGTCCATGATACGCCGGGATGACGAGGGCCGGAGTTCATCTCATAACGCCGGCGATCAATTCAGGTCGCTGCTTTTGTTCGCGTTCGCTTGGCTGCTCGTGCCGCTGGTTTTCTTTTCGTTTTCGGGGTCGAAGCTGCCGGGATATATACTTCCGGCCGTGCCGCCCGCACTTATCATTGCGGCCGTTTCTGTTTGGGGTTTTGTACGAAAAAGTGACCGATGGAGATCGATCGTGGTCGGCCTTGCGGCGGCGACATTCGCCGTTATCGTGACGTTGCTGATCGCGGTCGTGCCGAAGTTCGCCGACGACGATTCTACAAAAAGGCTGATAGCGGAAGCCGATTCGAGGGGTTACAGCCGGAACGAGGTACTAAGCCTTCATGCTCTATCGCATAATGCTGAGTTCTACGCTGCGGGGCGGCTGCTAAGAGACGCGGAAGGCAAGCAAATGCGGCTCTACGGCCCGCAGGAAGTGCTGAACGAGATCCGGCGTCGGAATGGTGAGGCAGTGCTCGTATTGGTGCCGAATGAGTGGGCAAGTCAAACTCTTGATAGTCCGCTGCTCGATTGCGAGGTCATCGCGAAGAACGGCGAACACACCATCCTTGCCGCTCGCGAGGCCGCAATTTAACCCTGAGCGGCGCGCCTGATACGATCCATCAACGCAGCCCCTATTCCCTCTTCAGGAACCGCCTCGCAATAGATAGTTTCGATCCCCTCCCTGTCGCACTCGCGGAAAAATTCATAGAGGTTGTGCGCGTAGGCGGTGACGTCGCGTGCGATGAACTGCTTATCCAGACCTGGCCCGTTAGTGCTCAACCCGATAAAAGCAGTGCGTTCGCCGGGCGGCACCTCGGAGATATGTCCGACGATCTCCACCCTTGCAGTCGGGGAATAGTGTTTGTGCTTCAGGCCCGGGCTTCGCGGTGCTGCCGCTTCCCTATCCTCAGAAAGTTCTGCCTCCGGAACCACGGAGCGAATGTCGGCTAAGCTGATGGAGCCCAAACGCAAAACGACCGGCACTTCACCGCTGCAGTCGACCACTGTCGATTCAAGTCCGATCTCCGTCGCTTCCCCCTGAAGGATGCAATCGATCCGTCCGTTCAGGTCCTCGAATACGGCCCTCCATGTCGTCGGGCTCGGCCGCCCCGAAAGGTTCGCGGAAGGGGCCACTACGGGCGTCCCGCACGCCTTGAGGAACTCATGAGCTATCGGATGCCTCGGCATCCTCACGCCGATCGTGTCGAGCCCGGCCGTGGCGATCAGAGGCACGTCGTCGGTCTTTTTCAGCACGAGCGTGAGAGGCCCGGGGAAGAATCGCTCCATCAGCGCTCTTGCAAAGGGCTTCACTTCGGCTGCGAGTCGATCGAGTTGCTCCAGAGATCCGATGTGGGCGATAAGCGGATTGTCCGGTGGGCGGCGTTTCGCCGCGAAGATCCGGATTACCGCGGTCTCGTCGAAAACGTTCGCCCCAAGGCCGTAAACGGTCTCAGTGGGGAACGCTACTATCCAGCCACGCTTGATCAGCGCAGCCGCCATCGCGGGTATAGTTGTCAGGATCGTTTCAGGGATAAGTTCGGAGCACCGCCAAGAGATTCGAACATGATTCTACCCCGCCGCCGCGGAAACGGCGAAACGGCATACTGGCCTGCTCTGTTTCCTAACCTTCCGCTTCCCTGCTTATCGCAGCGTCGCCGCCGACCCGTGTTGACGCACGAGCCAAGACAAGCAGGACCACTATGGCGATGACGGTCGCGAGGATCGCGTAGGTGTACATCCCGGCGAGACTGTCGTCCTCCCCGAGGATCTGTTTCATCGTGGACTTGATCGCTTCGTTCCACGCGAGAGCGCATACGAGGCCCAGCGCGGCGGACGACAAGGTGATCATTGACTGGATCGCTGCCCGGGCTTGTTCTGATGTTTTCGCCATAAAGTAGCTCCTGATGGAATTTAAGTGGATCGCAGGTTCTTTTATAGGTCCTTTTTCGCAAAAGTTTCAATCGAAAAACGTCCATGACCTATAAAGGCAAGGGGGCATTCATATTTTGGAGGAAACGCAATAATGACCGACATCATGATACTCAACGCAGGGATAATCGCCGTACTTATCGGCCTGCTTTTGCCGGCCGTGCAGAAGGCTCGATAGATCAGGACAAATTGCTGCCCACTCGATGGCCCCGGAGGGGGTCCGACATGTCGGAACCCCTCCGGGGTTTTCTGCGCCGTGATCCGCCATTGTCGCCGCGATTACCCACACCCTGTATCGAAGGGCGGGACAATAAGCTGGGGTTGAGACCGGTTCTCATGGCATAAAGCAGACCGCATGGAGGCTCTGCGCGGCATCTAAGTTGAAACTTTATGAACCTCTCACAAAGCGTTAATATTCAGCCGATGACGCTGGATGAAAAGCTGAAAATGCTGCCGACCTCGGCGGGCATATACCTGCACAAAAACGCGGCGGGGAAGATCCTGTATGTCGGGAAGGCAAAGAACCTTCGCAACCGTGTACGGTCGTATTTTCAGGCTAGCCGGAACATGGACGCAAAGACGCGCCAGCTCGTGAAGCAGATCGTCGATTTCGAGTTCATCGTAGTGGACAACGAAGTGGAGGCCCTGGTTCTTGAATCGAACCTGATCAAAAAGCATAAGCCCCGCTTCAACGTGATGCTGAAGGACGACAAGCAGTATCCGCACCTGAAGATGACGAACGAACCGTATCCTAAGGTGGTCATCACGAGAAAGATCCTACGGGACGGGGCGAACTATTACGGGCCGATGCTCCCGGCTGCACTCGCGCGAAAGACCCTGGACCTGGTGAACCGGGCGTTCCAGATGCGAACCTGCGACATCGAGATCGACGGGAGACTTCCCCGCCCGTGCCTCGAGTACCACCTCAAGCGGTGCCTCGGGCCTTGCGTGAAGGGCTTATGCACGCAAGAGGAGTATGCGGAAGCCGCACGCGACGTGAAGACGCTGCTCGAAGGCAAGAACAAGGAACTCGCCGCCGACCTCGAGCAGCGGATGTGGAAGTTCGCGGAGGACGGGCGGTATGAGCTGGCGGCGAAGTATCGCGATCTGCGCAGCACCGTCATCGCGCTCGGCGAACAGCAGAAAATGGCCTACACCGCGGACCTGGATGTGGACATCTTCGGGTTCTACCGTGAGGAGCAGCGGCTCGCCCTGCAGCTTTTCACGATGCGCGAGGGGCGCGTTGTGGGCCGACGAGAATTCTTTTGGGAGGACCTGCCCGAGGACGATTCGTTCGACCCGCAAAAGTTCATGGGCGAGGTGCTGGTCCAGTATTACTCGACCGACTATGTCCCGCGCGAGATCCATGTGCCGACGGATTTCGAAGATCGCCCGGCTCTTGAGAAATTGCTGTCGGATCGGAAGGGGCGGCGCGTTCGCATTTTCCATCCCAAGATCGGGCAGAAGCGTCAGTTGGTCGAACTGGTCGAAACGAACGCCAAGGTGGCGTTTGAGCAGCGGTTCCGCGTGCTGAAGCCGGATTCGCAAAAGGTGCTCGAGGAACTGCAGGAGATTCTCGAGATGTCGCACTTCCCCGACCGTATCGAATCTTTCGATATTTCGAACATTTCGGGTTCGGACACCGTGGCGGGAATCGTAGTATTCGACAACGGAAGGCCTGCGCGGAATCTATATCGCCGCCTGATCATCAAATCGGTAGAGGGACAGGACGATTTCGCCTCTATGCACGAGGCTGTTTTTCGACGCTATAAGCGAATGATGGAAGAGGGCGGTCAATTGCCGCCGCTTATCTTCATCGACGGCGGCAAAGGGCAGCTTTCCGCGGCTGCTGCTGCGTTGAATTTGCTCGATCTGGAGCAGATCACGCTTGTGGGCCTTGTGAAGCCGCCGAAAAGGCACAATGAGATATCGCACCTTATCGTTAGAGGGCGAGAGAACGACCCGATCCCGTTCGACCGCAATTCGCTGGCGCACAGGCTGATATTGCAGATCCGTGAGGAGACGCACAAGACCGCGGTTGAGTTCCATCGAAAGCGGCGGGAAAAACGCGACTTCACCTCGGAACTTTCGGAAATACCGGGCGTCGGAGAGAAACGGAAGATGAAGTTGCTTCGCAATTTCGGCTCTCTCGAGCGTATCGCTAAGGCATCCGTCGATGAGCTTTCGCCCTTCGTTGGCAAAAAGGCCGCGACCGAGATCGCGGCCCATTTCGAGAAGCAGCGAAGCCTTGCTGCTAACGCTTCTAGTTCGACTTGACGTAATTGCCGTGAATGATGAGGTCGGCTTTATCGCGGACCATGGAAGGAGCTCGACGTATTACATATATTTCGCTACGGATTGAACCCGGCCGAATGGGCATTTTCCGGTTCCAGAATGGTCCGTGCGCGGTCGATCTTGGCCTGGTTACCCAAGAGCACGACCGTGTCGCCCGGCTCGAGTTTGTAATTGGCACCTGGGGTGACCTTCGTCTTGGTGCCGCGGATGACTGCGATGACGGTCGCTCCGCTTTCGCCTCGCAGGTCCAGTTCGCCGAGACTCCTACCGGCCGCTGGTGAATTCGGCTCGATGATCACCGTGTGGGAATTCGCCGCGTCAAGGGCGACGCCGATGGGGCTCGTCGGTGCGGGCAGCGACGTGGTGCGGAGCATCTCGTAACCCTGCTTGCGGATGCGGTCGATCTGGGCTTCGATGGTGCCGCGGGCAATGCCGTAGCGCTGCAGGACGCGGGCGAAGATCTCGATGCTGGTCTCGAACTCTTCCGGAATCACCTCGTCGGCCCCGATCGAAAGAAGTTCAGTTATCTCTGTGACATAGCGGGTCCGGACGATGATGTACAGGTCCTTGTTCATCAAGCGGGCCTGACGTACTGTGCGGCGGGCCGCCCGAACATCCGACATCGCCAGCACCATCGCGGAGGCCTCGAAGATGTGTGCGTGATGAAGCACTTCCCTTCGGGTCGCGTCACCGAAGTTTATCTTCTCTCCATCGCCCCTCGCTCGTCTTACCGTCTCGGCGTTCAGGTCAAGCACGAGATATGGGATGCTGACCGCGCGGAGGACCCTCGCTAAGTTTCGGCCGTTGAGGCCGTAACCGACCACAATTACGTGGTGCCTTAGCCCACCGCTCGAGGTCATGTGGATATCATCGTCTTCGACGTTCTCGATCTCACCACGGTTGCCGTCACCGAGAAAGGACTGGATGAAAACTCCGACCGCCGGCGCTGCACTTATGAGGAACGGCGTGCCGATCATCGATATGACGGATGCGGCGAGGAAGATCTGGTAATCACGGTCGGAGAAAAGTCCGGCGGTCTGGCCGGATTTGGCGAGCACGAACGAGAATTCGCCGACCTGCGCCAGGCCGAGAGCAGACATAGCTGCGACCCGCTGCGGGAACCCCATCAACCGAACGATCGCCCAGACAATGAGAGCCTTCCCAACCACCAACCCGACGACCAGCATCGCGACCGTACCGATATTGGCGATCAGTGAACTGATCGACAACAGAAGGCCGATCGACACGAAGAAAAGGCTGTTGAACACATCACGGAACGGAAGAACTTCCGTCGTGACCTGATGGCTGTAATCCGAATCGGCCAACACCACGCCGGCGATGAAACCGCCGAGAGCGAGCGACATCCCGTAATGCGATGTCACCCACGACATCCCGAGCCCGAACAGAACGATCGTAAGAAGGAATACCTCCGGGCTGCGGAGTTTAACGATCTGGCCCAGAAACTTGGGCAGAAGGAACCACGCTCCCAGAACTATGAGCACAAGGGCTAATAGCGATCCCCCCAACTTCAGGGCGATGGCTGTGAAGCTGACAACATCGTCGCCGCCGAGCAGCGGGATTATGAGCAGCATGAAGACGATGCTGATGTCCTGAAACAATAGGATACCGACCGCAGCCTTTCCATGCGGAGCGTCGACTTCTTTGCGGTCGACGTAGGTCTTCAAAACGATCGCCGTGCTCGAAAGAGCGATAAGAAACCCCCATAAGATGGCCTGGCCCATCGGCCTGCCCCAGGCGGCCACCGCTGCGGCGACCGTTAGTATCGTCAATATCACCTGAAGCCCACCGCCGAGCAGCACTAACCGCTTCATCTCCATCAGCCGTTTGATGGAAAATTCCAGCCCGATGGTGAAAAGCAGAAGCATCACCCCGATCTCAGCGAGGATCTCGATCTCTTCCAAGCGGGTAACAAGGCGGAGCCCGTAAGGCCCGATGGCCATTCCGGTTAACATTAAGCCGACGAGAAGTGGGAGTTTAAGCCGGAGGCACAGAAACGCAACCGGCACAGAGACCAGTAAGATCGTTAACAGTTCATTGAAAATAGGGGGCGTATGCATTTACTGAGATTCCTCGAACGCTGGGTTTTGCGAATATGCGACAGATCCCGAGTCCGGACAGGATCGGGCTCGTATTTCAAATAACGCGACTCGATAGGATCTCTGGCGGCGCCCGGCCGCGGAGAACGCGAATGTTACCGCCGGGGGTCAGCAGTGAGGGAGTTCGGTGAACATTGATACCGGAGACAGGAACGTAACGCCCAGGCAGAGCGTCCGACTGTATGGCAACCGCCACTAATGGCGATCGAGGGGAATTCTTCTTGGCCGTCCAGCTACCGGACTTCGAACTGAAGATGCGCAGGACATTCTTTTCGTAGCTCCGGCCGGGTTGACCATCCAGTTCGATCCCACTTGTCGGGGACGCCCGAACAGGCGGGAACGGTGCCAACCGGATGCCTTCGCCAGACGAAAAGAGAAGAGCCGGCAGCAGCCCAAAACAGACCGCGGCTTTCACTTTGATCCGTCGAAGTGCTTCCGCTCGCAATTTCATCTTTCGAAAACAAGAATAGCAGTGACCGCCCTACGTAACAACGAAATTTCAAAACGCACTCGCGGTTGCGTTTGCATTTTCCCGATATTGCAAAGAGAATAGGTCAGCTTTTCTCGCTCACTTAACTCATTCGGAGGAAAATTCAAATGCGATCTCTACTCACTCTGGGTCTGATCTCGTTCGTGCTCACGTTTTGCGGTCTGGGTGATCGCCTCAAAGGGCTAACTGGCGGTTCATCCTCAAACTCGAACTCTGCGAGCACAAGCGGGACGAAGTCCGGATCCGAAATCGATGCGGAGAAACCCTCACTGACCGCATCGCAACAGTCTATCCAGGATTCATCCACCGAGGTAAAATGGGACGACCAAAATATCTCATTCAAGCTGCCCTCCGGCTGGCCCAAGATGGACGTGAAGAAGGAATCGTTCAATTACGGTTCGCCGGCAAACGGCTTCCTGATCGCATCTATCTCCGTAATGCCTGACAGTTTCCCATCGGATTCCAGTATCAAGGCGACCTACGACAGCGCTTTAGAGCAATTAAAGCAGGGCAATTACGAGAATGTAAGGTGGCTGGAGATCGACGGGGTGAAGGGCGTCGAGTGGACAGAAGCATTAAAGGAAAAGGACGGCATCCGGCGCCACCAGTGGATCGCGTTTCGCCGATATCAAGGCCAGAACCAGCAGCTCAACATCATCATCTCGACGAACGGTGAGAAGTTCGACAAACAGAAAGACACGTTCGCGTCGATAATGTATTCGATGAAGATCGCGAAAGGATAGAGCAAAGGAAGCCCGGTAGAACCGGGCCTTCTTACTTAGGCGGTTGCGTGAAGCAGGTGCGCTTTATTTGCGTCTGCGGTGTCGAAAAACTCCTGGAACTCCGTGATCTTGCCGTCCTTAAAGGTCGTCACATGCACCCACTCGGCCGAATAGGTCTTTCCGGTGTTCTTTACGTTGGCGGTGAATTCCCCCAGGATCACAACCTTGTCGCCCTGGGCGATGAACTCTTTCGGTTCGAACTGGCTAAACTCCTCCGCCTCGTCGAGCTGCTCGAAGAACTCGATGAGAGCGTCCTTACCCTGCCTTGAGCCCGAAAATACTGCATTATCGATCTTCGGGGTCGTCCACTTTACGTCGTCGGAGTAAAGGCTCAGTAGGCTTTTGATGTCACCGCGTCCGAAATACTCGTAGGCTTTTTTCGCGATTTCCGTATTACTCATTTCCGATCACCTCTTAGCGGCACTGAAGCCGCTGACAATTTCGAGGGAGCAATTTGGGATGGGAAACGAGTCTATCACCAATTCAGATCAATGACATCAGGAATGAAGGGTCGGTGTGTCGGCATGTGGGACAAAGCATTGCCGGCAGCGAGCTTCATACTTATCACTTGCTCCGACCTCGACTCTTGCTTCCGATTCGACGGTCCGCTGGGAGTAATTCGCCGTGGAGCCGCATTTGACGCAGATCGCGTGCGTTTTGGTGATGAATTCCGCTACAGAAAGTAACTGTGGCATCGGTTCGAACGGGCGGCCGGTGTAATCCTGATCGAGGCCCGCAACGATAACCCGCCTGCCGGACGACGCAAGTTCGTTGACGGCGTCGATCAGCGCCATGTCGAAGAATTGGCCTTCATCGATCCCGACCACCTGCGTATCGGATTCGATCTCGTCCAACATTTCCGCAACGGTCGAAACCGGTTTCGAATCGTGTTTGTGGCCGGAGTGCGAGGCTATTTCCTTCACGGAGTAGCGGGAGTCGATGACCGGCTTGAACACCTGCACCTTCTGCCGTGCGATGCGGGCGCGATTGAGCCGCCGGATAAGTTCCTCCGATTTGCCGGAGAACATCGAACCGACGATCACCTCTATCCAACCCGTACCGTTCTGACGCGTCTTGCGCCGCTCTTCGGTATTGTCGAAAGCGAATTCTTCGATCATAACTGCGAGAGTGAAAAAGCGATTATACGGGTTTGAGTTTCAAAGTAAAATCGCTTGCCCAATGGAAACTATTCAACTTTTGGGTCGATAGGATTATGCTTTCAATGTGAAGCTGAAGCTGTGCCCAAAGTGCCGAAAACCTTATCTCGACACGAAGGAGTTCTGCCCCAACTGTCCCGAACCACCGACGTGGGACCAGGAAAGCTGGGCAAATCTGGGATGCTTACTTCTCACGATCCTGCCGCTGTTCGGGATGATACTATTTTGGCTTATTGTGCTCCTGGGTGTTTTCTTTCGATAGGTCCCGGCCAGCAACTGGCGGAGTTCCGCTATTCAATATGCGTTGGGGGCGGTCTTTTCCATCCATCGTTCCGGGAATCGGAGCGGAGCGAATTCAAATTGTGAATAAAGGCCGTGCGCGTCTCTCGTAGCGAGAACCCATCTCCTAAGGCCCTGCAGCTCAGGGTACTCGACGATGACCTGCATTAGCCATTTGCTCAAGCCGCGGCCCCGGTATTCCTCTAGTACGAAGACGTCACCGATGTAAGCGAACGTGGCCTTGTCACTGACAACTCGGGCGAAGCCGATGAGCTTGTCATGATGGTAAAGGCCGAAGCAGATGGAGTTATCGATCGCTGCCTTGGTTTGATCGAGGGTGCGTTCTCGGGCCCAATAGGAATCCTCGACGAGAAAGCGTTGTATCTCGTCGACGTCGAGCCGCGAGCGGTCGGTGCTGATGGTGAACTCGCCCTTTTGGATCTCCATTAGGATCTTGCGAAATGACCGCGGATATCGCGGAGAAATCCCTTTACTTCATTCGGGGAGCGGAGCCTGATGATCTTCACTTCCGACCCAAGTCTGGAAAGCCGGTCTTCGATAGCGGGCACGGTTTTCCCCGGGAACTGCCATACCCATGTTAAGAATTCGACATCCAGCTTTTCATTGCATCCCGGACCCATGTCCGGCCGGGTCT
>JAEZJR010000098.1 GCA_023415725.1 Acidobacteriota bacterium | reverse complement strand
CCGGCGTAAACCCGGTGGATACGTACCTTCGCACCGGTATTCACGCCCACGCACCCAATTTGCCTTACACACCCGGAAAGGATAGTGCGGGCATCGTCGAGGCTGTCGGGCCGGACGTATCAAGATTTAAGCCTGGCGACCGTGTTTATACGGCCGGGTCGCTGTCGGGGACTTACGCGGAGTTTTCTCTTTGCGACGAATCGCACCTTGGAAAACTGCCGGACAATGTCGAGTTCGAACTCGGCGCTGGTGTGTGGACACCGTATGCGACCTCGTATCGGGCTTTGTTCCAGAAGGCGGGTGCGAAGTCGGGCGAGACCGTGCTGATCCACGGTGCCTCGGGCGGCGTCGGTTTGGCCGCCGTGCAATGGGCGAAGAACGCCGGTCTCATGGTCATCGGAACGGCTAGCTCGGATGAAGGGCGTTCGCTAGCCTTGTCGGAGGGCGCGGACGCTGTGTTCGATCATCACTCGGAAGACCATCTCGGTGAGATCCGCGAATACACTGATGGCCGGGGTGTCGACATCATCATCGAGATGCTGGCGAACGAGAACCTGGAGCGCGATTTCGAGGCCTTGGGAATGTTCGGTCGAATCGTCGTTGTCGGCAACCGGGGAAGCCTGCAGTTCACGCCCCGCCAGGCGATGACGAAGGACGCGACCATCTACGGAATGTCACTCTTCAATGCCCCGAAGGAAAAGTTGTCGGAGATACATGAAAGGATCGCCGACGGCCTTTCAACTGGCTACCTTCGCCCGGTCGTGGCCAAAAGCTTCCCGCTCGCCGACGCCCCGCTCGCTCATCACGAGATAATCGAAACGAAAGCGGCAGGCAAGATCGTTCTCGTTCCATAAGAAAAGCCGCCAAATAATTGGCGGCTTTTCTCCGTGGACTCGGTGCGCTCTACTGAATGGAAACGAAGTCTACGCCTACCAAACTCTGATCCAAATTCACCAGCATAGCGTTGTGCTGGAAAAGATATCTCTTAGCCGTAACTGAGATCACGTAACTGTCACCGGCCGGAAGCCCGTCGAACCGGTAATAACCGAACGTGCTCGTGACCGTTACCTTCGGCTGTGTGAGGCGCCCTCCGTAAGCCGTGACGATCACGTTGCGTATCCCGGCTCCGTAGCTGGTCAAAACTCGGCCGACAATACTAGTGTCTGCAGCGGCAAAAGGAACCAGCGTCAACGCTGCGGCTGAAACCGTGCCGGTATCGCCGCCAGCGCAGTCTTCAAATCTAAGCGTCCAGATTCCATTCACGCTGGCCGCCGGGACGTTAACGAAAACCGCATTCATGCTTGTAAATGCTGGGCCGGGATCATCGGTTGCAGAAGGGCCGGCGGCTTGAGTGCGGTACGACCCGGGCGGAATGGCGAAGCCGTTTCCGGGGCTGGATGCCGCGGCGGCCCAAATATTTCCGGTGGCCGTATCGCTGAAAACGTATGTGCCGTCTAAGTTGGCGTTGTCACCGAAGGCGTCGGCCGGATTGGTGCCGATGCGTGAGAAAAGAAGGTGACTGGTACCGTCGGGCGCAAGAAGTGTCACTCGAAGGTCGCCCGCGTAGTCGTGCCGTGGTGCCATCGTGAAACTCACGGATGTCGACCCGGCGACGCCCAGGAAACCAGAAACGTTGAATTGGACGTTCCTCGGGGTGCCGCACGTCGCGGTGCCGGAGCCGTCAGCGATCGCCCCGGTATTGGTTCCTGTAAATGTAGTGGCAAGAGCGGCGGAACTGAAAAGGCAGGTTAACAAGATCGCAGATGCGATCGATAAGGTTCGTAAGGGGGAAGTGCGGGCACACTTCGAACGGGGACGCCCGGCGGTTCCGGGCGAACGGAAATAAGTCATTTCTCTCTCCTTAATGGATCACGAGGGCGCAGAACAACGCCTCGATCGTGAATCAGTAAATTAGGGATTCATGGGAGGAGGGAGGTTAGGGACTATGGAGGTGGAAGGATAGCCACCGAGAGTCTAAGTCATTCTGACCGACTCTGTCAACAATGTTTTTCGTGTTTAATATTCCTGTTCGGTCGATCAAAGCGCGGGGCTCGCGGCTTGTGAGCCCAGGACTTCAAACACCTGCAGCGCGTACTTTACATTCCCGAATGGGGCCGAGACCTGAACACCGGCAATTACGTCCCGGACTTCCTGCAGCGATTCGCGCGCGATCTTGATCCCTTCGTCACGGGCTTCTTCTTTGCCTTTTTCAGAGGCGATCCGCATGCGTTCGAGTATCTCAGGCGTGACACTGACGCCGGGGACCTCGTTGTGAAGGAATTCGGCGTTCCGATAACTGACAAGCGGCCAGATTCCGGCCACTATCGGGATCTTCACGTGCGAGATTCGCTCGAAAAACGTCCTGAGCTGTTCGGTGTCAAAGACGGGTTGGGTGATGGCGTATTCGGCTCCAGCTTCCACCTTCCATTCGAAGCGGCGGATCTCTTCTTCGATGTTCACGGCACCCGGGTTCACGCCGACGCCGATCGAAAAGGCGGTTGGGCAACCGATGGGGTTGTTGCCGATGTCGAGGCCATGGTTGAGTTTGTTGACCATGTTGGTCAAACCGATCGAATCGATATCGAAGACGGCCGTGGCGTCAGGGTACGGGCCCATTTTTGGCGGGTCGCCTGTGATGATCAGCAGATTGTGAAGCCCGAGCGCCGCGGCCCCGAGGAGATCAGACATCATCCCGAGCAGGTTCCGGTCGCGACAACAGTAGTGCAGCACCGCTTCGATCCCGATCTCGCGCTCGACGAGCACTGCCGTCGCCTGGGCGGACATCCGCGTTTGGGCGCGAGGGCCGTCAGGAATATTGACCGCATCAACGCCGGCGTCCTTAAGCAGGCGGATCGAGTCAAGCGTCTTTTGGGCGTCGCAACCCTTCGGAGGCAATACCTCGACCGAAGTGACGAATTCGCCGCGGGCGATCTTTCTGGACCAGTTGGACCGCGCTTCGGGGGCGACCACCTCGACGTCCTGAGGGGTGAGATCCACCACTTTGACCTGGCCATGTCTCGCGAATACCTGGGCCTGTCGAGGCGAGATCGAGCGGATGGCGTCGGAGATCAGTTTGATGTGCGTCGGTGTAGTCCCACAGCAGCCGCCCACGAACTTCGCACCAGCTTGCACGAATCGCTTCGCGAATTTCGCCATGTATTCGGGCGAGCCCATGTAGAACTGCCGCCCCTGCACGTCGCGGGGCAATCCGGCGTTCGCCTGCGCAGACAATGGCTTCCCCGTCACGTCACGCATTATCTCAAGAGCGCTGAGCACGTGGGTCGGTCCGACCCCGCAGTTCAGTCCGATGACGTCGGCCCCAACTTCATCGAGACGGGCGGTAAATACTTCCGGAGTTGTCCCGAAAGACGTATTACGGTCCAACCCGATCGTCATCTGCGCCACGATCGGGAGGTCTGAAAGCTCTCGTACGGCTCTGATCGCCTGCTCAATGGTGGGTAACTCCGAGAAAGTTTCAAGAACAAAAAGATCGACACCGCCATCCAGCAACCCTCGAACCTGCTCCATATACATGCCCTTAGCTTCGTCGAACGACGTGGGGCCGTAAGGTTCTATCCGCAGGCCGAGAGGGCCGATAGCGCCTGCGACCAGGGCTTTGTTTCCCGCGGCCTCTCTGGCTATTCGTGCGGCGGCCTCGTTGATCTCTCTGACCTTCTCTTCAAAGCCGTACGCCTGGAGCTTGGGCCTGGTCGCGCCGAAGGAGTTCGTTTCGATGACGTCCGCACCTGCGCGTACGTATTCTTCGTGCACCTCGCGGACGAGGTCTGGCGAGGTGAGATTCAGTTCGTCGTAGCTGCGGTTGATGTAGACGCCCTTGTCATACAAACGCGTCCCCATTGCCCCGTCGAAAACGAAAATGCCGTCGGATTCGAGAAGTTCCCTGAATGTTCTCATAGCGGGCTTTCGAAAAACGCCTCCTAAAATAAAAGGCCTCGCCAAATCAGCGAGACCTTCCCAGAACCGTTTTCGTCGCTGTTTAGCAGTTTATTTAACGTGGTCGCAAGTCGCCTAACTCACCACGAAAGTATTGCTAAATGATGTTCCTTAACTACCAATGTGTCAAGCGGCCATTTTTACTCCGGGCACCTCTAAGCTTGTAAGCTTTTCGAAGAAGGCGAATCTCGCGACCAGCCCATCAATTCCAAGCTTCTAGTTCTCGAAATCTTAAACCTCCTCGCACCGCTTCCGTGGAAGACCCGGAAGTAAATGGTTCATTTCTTATTCACTGCCCGCCGGAAACCCTAGTGCATCTAATGCTGACATTTTGCACAGTAATAGGTTGACCGCCCCGCTTGGGTGACCCTTTTGATCTCGGCACCGCAAGCAACGCAGGATTGGCCTTCGCGATCGTAGATGCGCCAACGTGCTTCCGAACCGTTCCCGTAAACTCCTTCGCCAATATATTTCGGATGCGGATCGATCGACGCTGCGAGTTCGATCGCTTGCTCGAGCACTGCCTTGATATTTTTATGCAGCTCCGCACACCGAGCCCGGGAGATATTTCGGCCTCGTTTTCTTGGAGCGATTCCTGACAGGAATAAGGCCTCGGAGGCGTATATGTTGCCGACTCCGCAGACCTTTGTCTGATCCAGAAGTATCTCCTTGATCGTTCGGCCGGAAGAACGCACGCGGTCTGCGAGGTAGGCCGGCGAAAATTCTTCGCTGAACGGCTCCGGTGCGAGCTTTGCGATCTCTCTGACCTCGGCGATCTTTGTCGTATCGACGATCTTCATGAGTCCGAAATGCCGCTGATCGTCGAACACGAGCCGCCGCTCGTCCGGGAAATGAAAAACCGCGTGAGCGAATTTAGGATCGGGGTCGTCAGAGGCGAGGAGCATGAACCGGCCGCTCATGCGAAGGTGGGTGATCAGCGTGCGGCCGTTATCGAGGTCCATGAGTATATGCTTACCGCGCCGGTGGACCAGATTTACTGTGGAGTCCCTAAGCCGTTCACCAAACAGCGTCGGCGAGGTGTCGGGAGCCAGACGTTCCCGCCGCAACTCGGCGTGAGCTATCTTTAACCCTGTGATCCGCCTGGCAAGATCGCGGGCGACGGTTTCGACCTCTGGAAGTTCCGGCATTTCTGATTTCAGGCCTTAGAGTAGTCCGGCAGATTTCCTTTATCACCGATGACCGTGCCGGGCCGGAGCGTTACGTTCCGGCCGATGTGGGAGCCCCGTCCGACGATCGAATCCGTCACCTCCGCGAACGTGGAAACGCGGGTGTGGCCCCATATCACCGAACCGGTAATCACCGCTTTTTCCTCAACGTGCACCCCGGGGCCGAGCACGGAGTTCGTGATTCGGGCGTTCGGCTTGATCACGCAGTTTTCCCCGATCACCGAAACGCCGTCGATATGCGCTGTCGGTGACGTGTCAGGGCTTATGGTTCGGTCGACCGAAATGTGCGGAAGTTTGCCCGCAAGCAGGTCATGGTGCGCCGTTAAGTAACTTTCCGGCGTGCCGATGTCGCGCCAATATCCATCCTCGATAACGAATGACCGAACCTCCCGGCCAGCTTCGATCAGTGAAGGGAAGACGGCATACTCGAACGAGCTGTTTGCCCCTTCTTCGATCAGATCGAGCACCGAGGGCTCCAACACGTATATCCCCGCGTTGATGGTGTCGACGCCCAGGCTTTTCGATTCCTCTTCCGAGGGTTTCTCAATGAAGCTGACCACTTTTCCAGCTGCATCCGTCTCGACTAGCCCGTATTTCGACGGATCCGGCACGCGGGCGAGGACGATGGTCGCCTCGGCACCCGAAGAACTGTGCCGCTCCATTACGGCCTTCAAATCAAGGTTGGTCAGGATGTCCCCGTTGAGAACTATGGTGGTCTCTTTAGCTTCACCCGCCGCGTAGCGGTATGCTCCGGCCGTCCCCATCGGACTGGGCTCCGTGACGTACGTGATGTTAACGCCGTAATCCGACCCATCGTCCACTAGATCTTCGATCTTATTGGGTTGATAGCTGAGTGACAGGGTGACGTCGGTTATCCCGGCCTTCGCTAGGACCTCGAGTTGGTACAGCAAAAATGGGCGATTCGCTACAGGAACGATCGGCTTCGGAGTATAAACAGTGAGCGGACGGAGCCTTGTCCCCTTTCCGCCCGCAAGAATAAGTGCACGCATTATCTACAGTTTAGAACAATGCTCGGCCATCTTGAAATTGCCGGTGCTCGCCCGAAGATGAGCCCGATCAACGCTGTTGTGTTAAACGTCTGCCAAATACGTTGACACTTTTTCGGTCAGCGTGGTAACTTCGATAGTGCAGGTTGACCTAACTTTTACCTGTAACCACCTACTGGTCCGTTCCTCACACACAGGCATACGACACTCCTGATCCAGCTTGGCAAATTCCTGAATCGTAATGGGTTTCGATAAAACAAAGGCAATGCGCAATGCCGAGCGGTACCTCGCACAGGGGAAGATCCGTTCCGCAATCAACGAATACAAACAAGTTGTAGAGCACGACCCGAAGGATTTCGGGACGATGAACCTGCTTGGCGATCTGTATTCGAAGGCCTCAGAGCCGAAATCCGCCGTCACTTACTACACGATCGTCGCGGAGCACTACAGCAAGCAGGGCTTCAACCAGAAGGCGATCGCGGTCTATAACAAGATCGCAAAGATCCAGCCAAATTCGACCAACGTATCCGAAAAACTCGCGGAGCTTTACAAAACAAAGGGTTCGGTAAAAGAAGCAAAATCGCACTACGTCGTTCTTGCCGAGAGCTATCAAGCGAAGGGACGAACGACCGAGGCCCTCGCGATGTGGAAACAGATCGCGGTCCTCGATCCCAACAACGCCGACGTTTACCCGACCATCGCCGAATTGCATCTCGGTCTGGGCGAAGACACGGAGGCGAGCGAGGCCTACGCGGACGCAGGGAAACGATATATTTCATGCGGGCGGGCCGGCGACGCCGTCGAGAGTTTCAATAGGGCCCTCGGGCTGGACTTTAACAATTCGAAGGCTCTCACCGGATTGATCGACGCCGCCGCGGCTTCTGGCAACGTTGACGCAGCGATCGAACAGCTTCGAGCGCTTTACGAAGAAAATCGCGGGCAGACGAACATCCTGGCGGCGATCGTGGACGCTCACGTCAAGGCGAACGATGCCAACGAGGCCGAGAAGATGGTAGTGAAACTTGTGGAACAGGATCCCGCAAGCTACTCGAAACTGGTCGACGTCGCTAACCACTATCTTGCGAAACAGGACTTCGATGCCGCTACGCGGATGCTGTCGATGGCTTCGGAGCACATGCTCGCGGGAGGTCAGGCCGAAAGTTTCGCCGGGGCCGTCCAGGCGGTGCTCACGAACAGGCCCGAGCAGTTGGAAGCGTTGCGGCTATACGTCCGGTTCTACACCTGGCAGCGGGACGAGGCCGGGCTGAAAGAGTCACTTCAAAACCTGGCGCTTGTCGCACGAAAAGAGAATTCCGTCGACGATGAGCGGTTCGCCCTGTCGCAGCTGGTTCTTCTGATGCCGCAGGATGCCGGGTTCGCCGAGCGGCTTCGCGAGATCAACGCGATTCACGGCTTCGAGGATGAGGTCCCGGCAGGTCAGGGCCTTTTTGACCAAAGGTTCTACAAAACGAAAGGAAGCGCAGATCCAGCTACCGCTCCCGTTGTGGATGCTCCGATCATGGAAGCTCCCGCTGATTTCGAGATCGTCGGCGCGGTGATCGAATCTTCCAATGGCGAGATCGCATTCGAAGTGCAGTGCAAGGCTGAGCCCGAGTGTATCGAAGAGGTCGAGTCGTTCGAGGTGGACATCCAACAACCGGTTGCCGATGAATCTCCGGCAGACCGCTTGAGACGCGAGGCAGAAAGCATCAAGTTCTACATCGACAACGGCTATACGGAATTGGCTCAGAAGGCGATCATCGATCTGGAGGCTGATTTCGGAAGTGTCCCGGAGATCGCGGAACTGAGATCATACATGGGCTCACAGGAGACCATCGAGGACGTCGCCGCAGCCGCTGTGTCCGAGCCTGCCCAACCGGCGCTGCAGACAAATTCCGGATTATTCGATCTCGGGGAGTTGCGAAGTGAACTTGGACTTGAGGAGCCGGAACCGGTCGACGATTCGGACTACGAAACGAAGTACCAGACTGCCGTGGCCTATCAGGAAATGGGGCTTTTGGAGCAGGCCATTGCTGAATTCCAGGACGCCGCGGCGTTGGTCGGCCCGAACGACGGCACTCGCCGGTTTTTCAATTGCGCTAACCTTTTAGGTCTCTGCTTTATGGAGAGCGGAATGCCGAAGCTCGCGATGAAGTGGTATCAGCGAGCGCTTGAGATCAAGAACCTAAACAGCGACGAGAGGCTCGCACTTTGGTACGAACTCGGCATCGCCTTCGACGCCGAAGGGGAACACGACGAGGCCGAACGGTACTTCGAGCAGGTTTACGCCGAAAACGTCGATTACCGCGACGTGCGGTCGCGTGTTAAGAATCTGGTCGTTACGCACTGATCCTTGTTGTTCGGCCCGTTAAATAAGCTATATAATCCGACGGTATGGTTGAGAAACTGACCGTCGTTTTCTTTATCGTTCTCTGCCTCCTGCTGGGCTTTTACCTTATACTCGCCCCGTGGGACACTCTGTTTGGCAGTTGGGCGGATAATTACCTGCTGGCGTTGGTTTCCGACCGGTCGGGCTTTCCTTCTATACAGCGGACCGTATCCTCGAATTGGTTCCGCGGCGCGGTGACGGGGCTCGGCGTCTTGAATATTATTATCGCGTTTTGGGAAGCCGCCCACTTCGACCAGAGCGTTAAGATGCTGCAGGGGCAGCCGAGCGAAAGGAAGTGAGCGATTTTCCATCCAAGCCGGTCCGTTATTTGATCACCCGGGGCGACCTCACCGAAACCAATTTCTTCAACGAAAAACTCACGACGCTGGCCCTTATTCGTTCCGCCGCGTATGTCGGGATCGAGATGATCCAGATTCGGGAAAAGGGCCTCGAAGCCAGGTCATTGTACGAACTCGTAACCGAGGCGATGAGATCGCTCCCCGGTCTCGAGACGCAGGTGCTCGTGAACGAGCGGTTCGATATAGCCCTGGCTGCGGGTGCCCACGGGGTTCATCTAACATCGAGATCGATCCCCGTCGCGGAGGTGCGGCGTCATGTGCCGGAAGGTTTCATTATTGGCGTATCAACGCATTCCCTAGACGAGGTGCTCGAAGCGAGTGATTCCGGGGCGGACTTCGCACTATTTGGAAACGTATTCGCAACGCCAGGCAAGGGCGAACCCGCGGGGCTTGAAAAGCTTGCGGAGGTCTGTGCCGCGGCCGCTCCGCTCCCGGTCATTGCTGTGGGCGGTATCGACGGATCGAACGCAGAATCAGTTCTCGATGCGGGAGCTTCGGGCTTCGCCGCGATCCGCTATCTGAACGAATTTGTTAGTATCGGGGAATGACGAAGAGCGCGTTGACGATAGCGGGCGTTGACCCGTCCGCCGGGGCAGGGGTTTACGCCGATATCAGGGCATTCGCGGCGTTCGGGGTGTTCCCGACGGCCGCGATCACTTCCATTACTTTCCAGAACACAGAAGGCGTTTTCGGAGCAGAACATCAAACCGCAGAAACGGTCCGCAGACAGGTCGAGCCGATACTGGATGATTTCACCGTCGACGCCGTCAAAACCGGTATGCTCCCTAACCGTGAGATCATTGAAGAGGTCGCGCGGCTCGTCAAAGAGGGCAGCCTTCGCAACTTCGTCGTGGACCCCGTAGTGCGGTCGACGTCAGGCTTTGACCTGATCGACAACGAGGCCCTCAAGGCGATGATCGAGAAACTGTTTCCCCTTTCTGACCTGATAACCCCGAACGTCCCTGAAACCGAGCGAATAACCGGTATCGCTATCACTTCTGAGCGGGACGTTTACGACGCGGCAAATACAATGCGTTCGCAAGGTGCACGAAACGTCCTCATCAAGGGCGGACACTTGGATCTGGGTGAAAACGGCTCTCCAAAGCGAACGGCACGGGATTACCTGTTTCTGGAAGGGGAATTGTTGGTTATCGAAGGCGACTTCCACGACACAACGGCCACACACGGAACAGGCTGCACGCTTGCATCCGCGATTGCGGCGAATCTGGCTTTGGGGAACGAAATAAAGGAGTCGGTCGAGATCGCGAAGCGGTTCGTGAACGAAGCGATTCGCACCGCCCCCGGTATCGGGAAGGGGAGCTCACCAATAAATATCAAGCCTATTTAGCTACGGGAAGGAACGTCGGTGACTGGTAGGTCACGCCGAAGATGAACCCGGTCCGCGGGCTGTGTTTGGTCAGGCCGAATAGGGCGGCCGTGTCGAACCGAAGGCCCGACGCCTTGATCTGGCTGCCGATCCGGAATTGCCCTACACTCTCCGTTCCAAGCGGTGCATCCCCGCTTCTTGTGTTCACCCGCCCATTAACTTCGCTGACGACATTGATCCTGTTGCTTACGCGAAAGATCCCAGCCAACCCGTACAGCAGTACGTCGTTCTGAGTGAAGTTCGCGAGCGGCGCGTTCATGATCCCCAAGCCAAGATTGCCGTAGATGTTCGCCATTGGGTCACGGCCGGGACGCTTGCCGAACTTCTTCTGAACGAGCACTTTGGAGAAGATGTTGATCTGGTTCGTGCCGATCCCGCGGGCCTGGTCGGTGTTCGGCATTTGGAATCCGAATTTGAATCCGACTGCCGGCAGATTTCGAGTTTCGTTCAGGAGTTTTACCTTAGCCGAAACGGTGAAGTCGTCGAAATCGCTTGTTGAGTTTCCGGTCACGCTGAGCGGGATAGCGGACGGACCCTGAGAATTGATCGCGAGGAAATTATGAAGCGTGCCTTCGACCTGGAGTTCCACGTTCGGGGCGAAACCTGTTCTCAATCTAATGTCCCCAAGGCGCGTCAGGTCTCCCTTGAGTCCCGAGAGCGGGAATTTCGCATTCTGCAGAAAATCTACGCCGACCCCGAGTTCTATGGAGCCCTGCGGGGTGATGTCTACGTCGTCCGTGAGCAGCGGACGCTGCTGTGCTGCAGCCGCCGCTACGGCCGTTACAGCGATCACAATTAGGACAAAAGCGCGAAACATCAACAGCGATTCTGCCACCGGTAAGGGAAATTGTAAACGGCCTCCGATGCGTTTGGACTTCTGTCGGGAATCTTGTAAAAATGAGATTTAGCTCAGGCCCGATCCAACTCAATTTGCCCCGGTAGGTTTTTTGATCCGGCTAGCAGTGTCGATGGAAATAATCAATTCCAAAAAGGATCAGGCCGAACAATGCGGCCTCAGGCTTGTGCCCGAGACGCCGTTGCTCGAACCACCAAAGCTTGAGAAGCAGTTCGTAAACTTTATGTTTTTCCGGGTCAATCCGGAATGGCGAAAGCTCGACGAAGCGACCAAGGCGGCGTACAAGGCAGAGTTCCGATCGGTTTACGAAGCATTCAGCGACGATTTCCTGTTGTTCTCATACTCGCTCGTAGGTTTCGACTCGAAGGCGGACCTGATGTTCTGGCGAATCGGCACCTCGCTCGATCTTATCCAGGAAATGACCGCCAAGCTTTACCGCACCAATCTCGGTAGCTACTTCGAAACCGCGGACAATTACCTTTCGATCACGAAACGCCGCATTTTCGTTACCGACAGCGACGAAGACAGAATTCACGTGAACGCAGGCGAGAAGAAGTACCTTTTCGTATACCCGTGCGCCAAGAACCGTGATTGGTATGAAAAGACCGATGAAGAGCGGGATATGCTGATCGAAGAGAACTTCATGGTCGGGAAGCGCTTTTCCAACATCAAGATCCACATGACGCACGCTTTCGGATTCGGGGAGCAGGAGTACATTATTTCGTTCGAGACCGACGAGCCCAAAGACTTTTTGGCGCTGGCGGAAGAACTTCGGGAAACGCCGGCCAGCAAATTCACTCTCCGTGGGATGCCGATCTACACGTGCAGGCAGAAGCCACTGATGGAGTGCCTCGACGCAATTGGTTGAACCGATGATCGCCAGACGATTTTTGATCAGCGGGCTCGTCCAGGGTGTGGGTTATCGTTACTTCGCTCAGCGCTCCGCTGCGAAACATCAGGTCAAAGGGTACGTTCGCAATCTGGACGACGGCACCGTGGAGGCGTTCGTTCAGGGGGCGGAGCGAAGCGTCAACGGTTTCCGCGACGATCTGGTAACAGGTCCCAAATACTCACGCGTCGATCACATCGAAGAACTCGTGGTCGAACCTGATTCGGCTTACGCCACATTCCGGATCGAGCGATAGAGTTTTCGAAACCCATCCGCTAATATCTTTCATATGGACGATCTCAAGAAACTGATAAGGGAAGTCCCGGACTTCCCCAAGCCGGGCATTAATTTTTACGACATAACTACTCTCCTCAAGGACCCTAACGGTTTTGAGGAATCGATCGACGCGCTGACCGAACTTTGCCGCGGAATGGACGTCGACACCGCGATCGGTGTCGAATCGAGGGGGTTCATCTTCGGAGCTCCTCTCGCTTACCAACTTGGGGTAGGGTTCATTCCTGTTCGCAAACCCAAGAAACTGCCTTCCGACACCGTTTCCGTTTCATACGAACTTGAATACGGCACCGACTCGCTCGAGATGCACAAGGATGCGATCGGCGAGGGCCACAACGTCCTCATCGTTGATGACCTGCTTGCGACCGGCGGGACCGCTCGAGCCGTAGTCGACCTCGTGGAAAAGGCGGGCGGAAAGGTCTCGGGGCTTCTCTTCGTAGTGGAACTCACATTCCTCAACGGCCGCGCGAAGTTTGACGGTTATAACGTCAAATCGCTTATCAGTTACGATTCTTAATGGTCAAGATCGCGGCCGCTCAGCCGTTTCGCGGCCGCGACATTCTTGACAACTAACGAACCGCACTCCAGAATCCAAATTTGGCCTGTTCCCGTAGCTCAGCAGGATAGAGCGTTCGCCTCCTAAGTGAAAGGCCGCTGGTTCGAATCCAGCCGGGAACACCACTTTAATTTACCCCGCCGGTTCATCCTTCCAGTTTTCACATCTTACGTATAGCACCAGGACCTGCCTCAAGGTTTGGACCATCGGTTGTGCGGCCGGTCAGGCTTTATGGTAAATGTTGGACAGATTACCGAACACTGACGGGCTCTAATGTTACTTTGAACAAGGTTTATTCATTGCCAGGCCCGCGACAGTTCCACGTAAATATGACGATCGGAAACGATCCCTTAGGACGACTCGAAGACGAAAAAGAGCCACTGCATGATCCGGTTGCTCGTCTGGCTATGCTCGCGGCGATCGTCGAGTCGTCCGACGACGCCATCATCAGCAAAGACCTAAACGGGGTGATCACGACCTGGAACCGCGGGGCTCAAGAGGTGTTCGGGTACACCGCCGAGGAGGCGATCGGCCAACCCGTGACGATGTTGATGCCTCCGGAGCGGGTCAACGAGGAGCCCGGTATTATCGAGCGGATACGGAGCGGCAATAAGGTAGACCATTACGAAACGGTCCGCCGTCGTAAAGACGGGGCCCTGATCGACATATCACTCACCGTATCCCCGATAAAGGATCGCGAGGGCAAGATAGTCGGAGCTTCGAAGATCGCCCGGGACATCTCCGCGCAGAAGAGGATCGAGAGCATAGTTCTCGAGTCGGAGGAGAAATTCTACACGCTGGCTGAGTCCGTGCCGCATATGGTGTGGATGGCTGAGCCCGACGGCACTGTTTTCTGGTTCAACCAAGCGTGGTACGAATACACCGGTACGTCGCAAGACGAGATGTTCGGGTGGGGTTGGAGAAACGCGATAGATCCTGAATATCGATCAGAGGTCGAGCGGGTCTGGAAGGAATCGCTCGAAACCGGAACCCCGTTCGAAATGGAATATCCCATCCTCGGACGTAACGGCGAATCGCGGTGGTTCCTCACCCGCGGGAACCCCGCGATAACACAGTCGGGGGAGATCATCCGTTGGTTCGGTACGAACACGGACATCCACGAGCAGCGTCGGGTCGACCGCCGCAACAGGTTCATTCTTGAACTGGACGAACGCGTCCGGCCGCTGGATCGGCCCGAGGAGATCGTGCTCGAACTTGCCTCGCTGCTCGGCAGGCACCTCGGCGTCGACCGTTGCGCTTATGCCGAGGTCGAGGAGGACGAGAACCACTTCTACATCCCCGGTGATTACACGCAGGACGAGGAAACGATCAGTATAGTCGGGCGGTACGCGATGTCGCAGTTCGGCGATGAAGTGCTCAGATTGATGCGGGCAAACGAGCCTTACGTCGTCGACGATGTGTCGAAAGACCCGAGGATCTCAGCAACCGACCGAGAGGCGTATGAGCTCACGCAGATACAGGCGGTAATTTGTGTTCCGCTCCACAAGAACGGCCGATTCGTTTCGTGCATGGCTGTGCATCAGAGAGCCCCGCGGAAGTGGGCCGAGGAAGAGGTCGAGCTTGTCGCGTTTGTCGCAAACCGATTTTGGGAATCGATCGAACGCGCCAGGCTGGTCAAGACGCTTCACGATGCTGTGGCCAGGGAGCAGGAAGCTCGGGCAGTCGCCGAGCGGTCGAATCGCGTCAAGGACGAATTCCTCGCGACCGTATCTCACGAACTGCGAACTCCGTTGAACACGATCCTCGGGTGGGCTTCGCTGCTCCGGAGCGGACGGCTTTCGGAGCCGGCAAAGTTAAAGGCTTACGAAACGCTGTATAACAGCTCGCGGGTCCAGGCCCAGTTGATCGACGACCTATTGGATGTTTCGCGGATCATAACAGGGAAGCTCCGCCTGGAGGTTCAGACCGTGGACCTCGCGAGTCTGATCGACTCGGCGGTCGAATCGGTGAGGCCCGCGGCCGAGGCAAAAGAGATCCGGATACAGGTCATAACAGATCCGCACGCGGGGCCCGTCTCGGGTGACCCGGGCCGGCTTCAGCAGGTGATGTGGAATCTGCTCAGCAATGCGGTGAAATATACGCCGAAACGCGGCCGCGTCTACGTGAAGCTCGAGCAGGTGAATTCGCACGTGGAGGTTTCCGTGGCGGACACCGGGATCGGGATCGACCCGACCTTCCTGCCGCGAATTTTCGAACGGTTCACCCAATGGGAGCCCGCCCCTCACAAGGGAAGGGCAGGGCTTGGACTAGGATTGTCGATCGTACAGCACCTCGTCGAGATGCACGGCGGTACCGTCAAGGCGGAAAGCGAGGGCGTTGGCCATGGCTCGACATTCACCGTCGCATTGCCACGCCTTCCATTACGCCCACAACAGAATGGTGGGCAGCTTCGCGAGCATCCTGGAGCCTCGTCGGCCTTCGTTTCGCTGGACGCCGCACCGAATCTTACGGGATTGCGCGTGCTTGTGGTCGATGATGAGCCGGAGGCTCGAATATTGATCCAGGAAGTGTTGGAGCTTTGCGGTGCCAAAGCCGAAGAATGCGGTACGGCTGAAGAAGCCTACGAACGATTGATTGCCATCAAGTACGACATCCTGGTCAGTGATATCGGAATGCCAGAAGAAGATGGATACTCTCTGATCGAAAGAGTGCGTTCCCTGCCACCCGAAAAGGGAGGTGGGATTCCGGCGGTTGCGTTGACCGCATATGCACGGGTAGAGGACAGGGTTCGCGCTCTGAAGGCCGGATTCCAGGCCCATTTGCCGAAACCGATAGAGCCCGTCGAACTGGCCGCCGTAGTTGCGAGCCAGACCGGGCGAACGTAGCTACCAATTCGCTTTAAGCTATCAGATCTTCTTCATGAGGCTCGCGCTCGCCATGTAATTTTGCTCCGGGCACCCCGGCCCTAGCTGCCGCATGCTCTATCTCGGAATTGATCTTTCCTCCGAGCAAGATCGAAGCCCCGGTCACATAAAACCACAACATCATAACGATCACTCCGCCAAGCGAGCCGTAGGTGACGGAGTAGGTGTCAGCGTACTTGAGATACGTGCTCAGGACCGTTGAGGCAGAGAGCCATAGAATCACCCCGATCAGGGACCCCGGTGTGATCCAATACCATTTTTGCTCTTTAAGGTCAGGTGCGAAATAGTAGATGATCGCGAACGCGAGCAGCACGAACGCGACCGCAAGCGGTACTCTTAGGAGCGCCCAGAAGAGGGCGAAAACGCCACCCTGGCCCAGATAGTCGGCCGCCGCCGCTCCGGCCTCCCTCCCATATACAAGAAGGATGAGCGCCATCAGCGTAAGAACAAGAAGCACGATCGTGAGGCCGGCTCCTGACGCCCTTACCCTTAGCCACGAACGCGATTCGCGCACGCCGTACATCGCGTTGAGCGATTCGCTCAGTGCCGCGACCCCGAGTGAACCAAACCACAGCGCAGCGATCAATCCCAACAATAATTTCACGCCGCCCGCACCCACGGCGATCTCATCTACAAGCTGGTTTATCAATTGAAATGCGGAATTCGGTGCCAGCCGCCGAATGTAGGCGAGCAAGCTGGAACGCATCTCTGTGCCCCGGCCGACGAAGAATCCGGTCAGGTTCACAAGGAAGATCAGCAGCGGAAATAGCGCGAATAGGAAGTAAAACGCCAAAGCGGCTGCGTAAACCAGCAGATGGCCGAAAAAGAGCTCGTTCAGCACATGCCGGCCCAGCTCCTTCCACTTCAGTCCGCCCAATTTCCAGATCGAAGGCGGTACGATGTTTTCGGTTTCTTTGTGACCCTGGTGTTCCGAATCGTTTCCCATCAGATGAAATCGATCAAACCATCGCATTCTCTTAACCGCCGAAACCTTTGGTACGGCCGGTTACGGATAGGCGTTCAAACCCTTGTTACCCTACTTCTTTACTTTGTTTGAGTTTGAATACTCCGATACATAAACCGATGGCCGAATCGAAAGAATCAGACAATAAACGGGACGACGACCAGAGAGGCTCCACGGTTGGCGAGATGCATGCGCGCCGCGAACAAATGGCAGACGGTCGCCGGTATATCATCTATTACACATTCGGCGACGAGGGGGCTGAAACGCCGGTAAACTCGAAGGGGGGCAGGCCGGAAAATGTCTGAGCTCCGATGGCATCCGCTGCTCGGCGAATGGGTGGCGACGGCTACGCACAGGCAGGACCGCACTTTCCTGCCGCCGGCCGATTTTTGCCCTCTCTGCCCGACGAAGCCGGGCGGCTTCCCGACCGAGATCCCCGAGCCGGATTACGACATCGTCGTCTTCGAAAATCGCTTCCCGTCGCTCTCGCCAAACCCGCCGGAGCCGGCGATCGAGGGCGATGATTTCTACATGGTGCGGCCGTCGATCGGCGAATGCGAGGTCGTGGTCTATTCGCCGAACCATTCGTCCACGCTTGCAAAGGAGCCTGTCGAGCAGATCTTCAAACTCGTTCAAGTGTGGACGGACCGGTACCGCGAACTTTCAGCACTCGAGTTCGTCAAATACGTCTTCATCTTCGAGAACAAGGGCGAGGCGATCGGCGTGACGCTGCATCACCCTCACGGGCAGATCTACGCCTATCCCTTCATCCCGCCCCGGGTCCAGAAAGAGCTCGATGAATCGAAAAGGCGTTTCGAATCGACAGGGAAGTGCCTGCTCTGCACGATCATCGAGAAAGAGTTGACGTTTGGGGGGCGGATCGTCGCTGAGAACCAAAGCTTCGCCGCCTATATCCCCTTCTTTGCGCGGTACCCCTACGAACTGCACATCGCATCGAAGCGGCATCTCGGCGACATGACGCAGTTCGACAAAGCGGAGCAGATCGATCTGGCGGAGATCCTGAAGCAGGTGCTGGTCGGGTTCGATAAATTGTTCAACATCTCGTTCCCTTACATGATGGTGATCCACCAGCGGCCTTCGGTCGGTGGAGAGTACGGCTATTACCATTTCCACATCGAGTTTTACCCGCCGCTGCGGACCGCAACGAAGCTGAAATACCTCGCCGGCAGCGAAAGTGGAGCGGGGTTGTTCATCAATGACACGCTCGCCGAGGAAAAAGCAGCCGAGTTGCGTGAGCTGATCGAACCGGTAGCCTGGGCGAATTCGAAATGATCGATTACGGAGAACTTAAACGAAAGTTCGGGACCGTTTACGACGGCCATCCGCGCGTTTTCCGCGCACCCGGAAGGGTCAATCTTATCGGCGAGCATACCGATTACAACGACGGTTTTGTGCTGCCGATGGCGATCGACCGTGAAGCCGCAGCCGCCATCGTTCCCAACGACGGGCGAAAGTATCGCGTTTACACTGTGAATTTCGACGAAAGTGCAGAATTTGACCTCGACGTGCCTTTCACTGGCGAACGCGGGCGGTGGATCAACTTTATAGAGGGGATGGCCCGCATCCTGGAATCGAAGGGGAAACGGCTAAAAGGCGCCGACATGGTTATATGGTCGGATATTCCGTCCGGGGCCGGCCTCTCATCATCAGCGGCACTCGAGATCGTTGTGGGCTTAGCAATGCTGACGGTATCCGACGAAGAGATCGACCGGACGCTGCTCGCTAGGTCCGGCCAGCAGACGGAACATGATTACGTCGGGGCAAAGGTCGGCATAATGGACCAGTTCGCTTCGGCTAACGCCAGCGAAGGGCACGCGCTCCTGCTCGACTGTCGCAGCCTCGAATTTGAGAATGTACCGCTCGATACGAGCGAGGTTGCTATCGTCATCTGCGACACTAACGTGAAGCACGACCTCGCCACATCCGCCTACAACACCCGCCGCGAAGAATGCGGCAGGGCTGTCGAGTTGCTGAAGGAGAAGCTCCCTGGTATCACACACCTTCGCGACGTTTCGGTCGAGGACTTCGAAAAATACGAATCACTCCTGCCCGAGCCAGTCCGAAGCCGGGCACGTCATGTCGTAACGGAGGACGAAAGAACACTTCAAGCGGCCGACGCCTTGAAACGCGATGACCTGGTCGAGTTCGGCCGCCTGATGTGGGAGTCGCACCGGAGCCTGCGTGACGATTACGAAGTCAGCAGCCCGGAGCTCGATACTCTCGTCGAGATCGCAAAAGGCTGCGAGGGCGTACTGGGTTCGAGAATGACGGGCGGCGGATTTGGCGGCTCCACCGTATCGCTGGTGCGCAGGGAGGAGATCCCATCGTTCCTTGAGACGATGAACGCCGAGTATAAAAACGCTCACGGACGCGAGATCACATCAGTTGTCTCGGAACCCGCGGCCGGGGCAAGCGAGGTCAGTTCGTGACTACCTGTTGTGGTGGGGTCAACCCCCTTGCACAAAAACCTGTATTTATCGGCCTTTCACGATTTCAAAATAAATTTTGGAATCGCGCCGCGAATGGGCCTTTTTATTTAATGAACGGAAGTAATCGGTGACCAAGCACAGTGGCAGACAAACAAGTCCGCGATTGTCCCGGGTGAGGTCTGTTCATTCGTTTCATAGCTCCTTAGTATGTGTTGGAGAAGCCGCGTTCTTGACCGGGAACGCGGCTTCTCTTTTTCGTAGGACAGGTTTTCCAACCTGTCCGCGTTCACCCTAGACACCTCGCCGCTACCGCGACAGGCTGGAAAGCCTGTCGTACAATTAACCCCATGCAAAAGGTCCTTACTGCCGCCGAAATGCGCGAGGTCGACCGCCTCACCACCGAACGCTTCGGTATCCCGTCCATCATCCTCATGGAAAACGCTGCTCACGCGATTGTGGCTGCGGTTACCGAACGGCTCGGCTCGGTAAAGGGTCGGTATATTCTTGTGCTTTGCGGGAAGGGAAACAACGGAGGTGACGGTGCCGCAATTGCCCGAAAACTAGGACAGCAAGGTGCATTTGTTAGTACGGTTTTGTTCGGCAAGATAAAGGAAACAAACGGCGATGCTCGTGTCAACTTCGGGGTATTGTGCCGAGAGGATTTTCAATACGATGATGTTTATTTTAGTAATTTCGGCCCACTTCGCGAAATAACGTCAAAGGAAGAATGGGTGCAGTATTACATGGAAGAGGGCCAGGATTACGAGGTATATGTTGATGCCATATTTGGCACCGGCCTTTCCCGGCCCTTGGACATCTGGCTGTGGAACATCGTCCACGACATCAACTTCACGAATGAGACGTTTCCGCGTAAACGACTGACAATTTCCGTAGATCTGCCATCTGGCTTGGACGCTGATTCAGGTGTGCCACTCGGTAAGAACATTGAGGCGGATCTTACAGTTACAATTACGGCACCCAAACCGGCAAATGTAGTGGCCCCCGCCGCCCGTTTCGGGGGTGAGTTGATCGTAGCGGATATCGGTTCGCCGGAGGAACTCATTGAATCCCAACCGTCTCAGCTTTATCTAGTCGAGAGGTCAGATGTATCGGAGTGGATGTCCCAATCAAAGTTCACTGGCGAATCCTACAAAAACAAACGCGGCCACGCCCTCATAATTGCTGGCTCTGAGAATTACGCCGGCGCCGCCGTCCTCTGTGGTAACGCCGCGATTCGTTCCGGCGTGGGATTGGTGACGATCGGGACGCCGCGGTCGAGCAAGGATATTGTGGGCGGACGGGTCGTACCGGAGGTGATGGTGCGGCCGTTGGCTGAGACGGAATCGGGGGCGGTTTCGGAAGAGGCGATCGCGGAGATCGACAAGTTTTCCAAGAATATTGACGCGATCGCGATCGGGGCCGGGCTTTCAGCTAATGACGATTCAACCCGCCGCTTCGTCCGCCATTTCGTCGAGAACCGCACGATGCCGACCCTGCTCGACGCCGACGCCCTAACCTTGATGGCACCGTTTGAACGGGTCACTGATGCCGAGCATCCCGTCATCCTCACACCACATGAAGGCGAATTCATGCGGCTTCTCGGAACCGACGACAAAGAAGCGATCAAGGACCGCGTCGGTTCCGTCCGCAAGGTCGCCCAGGAGAAGAACGTTATCCTCGTCCTAAAGGGCGAACGCAACCTGATCGCCCATCCGGACGGCCGTGTCGTCGTCAACCCAACCGGCAACCCCGGCCTCGGAAAGGCCGGCAACGGCGACACGCTCCTCGGCATTCTCACGGGTTTCGTCGCTCAGGCCGCCGCAATGAAGATCGACATATTCGAGACTGTCGTTGCCGCGGTCTACATCGCAGGCCTAGCGGGCGACATCGCTGCCGAAAAGTTCGGCAAACGCGTGATGACCGCCTCCGATACCCGCGACTCGCTAGCCGAAGCATTTCGTCGCTGCGAATCAGCAGGTTAGCTGGAAGCTAATAGCTAATAGCTGACAGCTGGTGACTAAATAATAAAATGAACGATTCGAAGAAACTGTTACAGAATTGGATCGACGCATTCCAGCGTTGCGATTTCGACGCCGTCGTGGCCTGCTACGCCGACGACGCAGTGAATTTTCAGGTCGCTGCGGGCGAGCCGTCGGTCGGAATCGAGCAGATCAAGGTCGATACCTCTGAATTCTTTCGCGGCTTCCCGGACGCGTGGTCGCGGGTCGAGAATCTGATGGGTGACGGCGACTGGGCCGCGTGGGAATGGGTCGGCGGCGGCACGTTCGCCGGCGAGTTTTACGGCAACCGCCCGACGGGGAAGACCTTCGAAATCAGAGGATGCGGATTCTTCCAATTCCGCGACGGCAAGATAATCTATCAGCGAGGATATTGGGACAAACTGTCATGGTTCAAGCAAGTGGGGCTCCCGATCGAATAGACGGAACGTACGAATCGGTCTCTCCAGAATCGACATTCAACCTTGGCTGTCGCCTGGGTGCGGAGATCCGGCCCGGCGATCTTATCCTTTTGCGCGGCGGCCTCGGAGCCGGGAAGACGCTGCTGACCAAGGGGCTAGTGAACGCGCTCGAATTCGACGTTGACGAAGTGAACAGCCCGAGCTTTACTCTCGTGAACTACTACGAAACGCCGAAGTTCGACGTCTATCATATCGACCTCTGGCGTCTGGATGAGAACGCCGACGTTGCGGCCGCGGTCGGGCTCGACGAGATCCTTTCATCTGAAAACGCGGTCGCCGTCATCGAATGGTCCGAAAAACTCCGCCAGATCCCGCACGAGGGACGCATCATCAGGATCGAGATCGAGGGCGACGGTGATGCCCCCCGAACGATCCGGATCGAAACCTCCTAACCTATCACTTTTCACTTATCAGCTATCACTTATTCCGGAGCGGTATGCCGACGATCGAACTCGCTAACCCAAGGATAGTCATCCGGAAAGGCGAGCGTCGAGTTGACCTGTTTGACGGCGGCGAACTTGTGAAGCGCTACAAAATGGTTCTGGGCTTTTCGCCCGATGGGGATAAGGAAACCGAGGGCGACGGCCGCACGCCCGAAGGCGATTTCTACGTGTTCGCTAAGAATCCGGAGAGCAAATTCCACCTTTCACTCGGTCTGAGTTATCCGGGCAGGGAAGACGCCGAGCGCGGACTGAAAGCCGGGCTGATATCGCAGGAAGAGCACGACGAGATCGTCGCCGCGATCGCCGAAAGAAGAATGCCGCTTCAAAAGACCAAACTCGGCGGCGAGATCTACATCCACGGCGGCGGTACCAGATCCGACTGGACCGAAGGGTGCGTCGCGATGGATAACGACGAAATGACCGAGCTATTCGAAGCCGTCCCGGTCGGCACGAAAGTCACTATTCTGCCGTGATAACTTTCCGCGGATCAATGCCGTTTTAAGCCGAGCAACCCTTTGCGTCCTTCGCGAGCTTTGCGTGAGAAAAGCCAGCATTTCATGCAAAGCTCGTGAAGGACGCAAAGTTTAGCTTTGATTCAGAAACCTCTTGGCTTGACGAACGGGGTCTGGTACTCGATACTTGAAAAAAAGGTCAGGATTAAAACCGCCTGCGATAAAGACTTAATTTAAGAGGAAAAACTATGCCTTATCCAGAGATCATGATCCACGGTATGCGACAGGAACTCGCCAACCTCGGGATCGAAGAAACGAAAACCCCTGAAGCGGTGAAGGAGGCCGTTGAGAATACCGATGGCACGCTGATGGTCGTTGTGAACTCGGTTTGCGGCTGCGCGGCGGGCGGCGTTCGCCCCGGCATCGCGATGGCTCTGCAAAATTCCGAAGCCAAGCCGGACAAAGCGATCACCGTGTTCGCCGGTGCCGATATCGATGCGACCGATGTAGCTCGTGATTACTTCACCGGCTACACCCCGTCGTCGCCGTCGATCGCGCTGCTGAAGAACGGCCAGTTGGTTCAGATGTTCGAACGCCGCGACCTCGAAGGCCGCCACCCGGCCATGATCGCTGAGGCTCTCGTCGGTGCCTTCAACACCCACTGCACCAAATCAGAAGCAGCGAACAACTAGAAGTAAGCAGCACCGCCAATGAAAAGGGTTCGAGGTTATCGAGCCCTTTTCATATTCGGTGTTTATTATTCAGGGGTTCAGATTTCTTTCCTCTTATTCTTCTTATTCTGTGGTTCAAGAAATGGAACACAGAACAAGACGAACGGGACGGAAAAAGATGAATCCTAAATACTCTAGATCTTGACCCCACCCACTAAGCCAGACTGAATACGCGCGCCATGTTCCCGAGGCTGGTCCCTGTTGCCTCGGTAACCTCATCCTCACGGAACGCCCCGCACGCAACCCCACGTTCGAAGAAATTAACGAGCCCTCTAACCGAAGCCGCGTCGTCGAAAGCATTCCCCGTCAATGTTGCCTTCGTGGCCTTCTCCATATATGAACGCAGCCGCGCGGCCTGAGTATCGAATTCACTAAGGAAGAATGCATAAACCGCTGCATACCGGGCGACGAGTTGGTTCGGGTGCAGGTCCCAGCTTTGATAGAAACCGTCCGCCATCGAAGCCGTGACGTTCTGAAAGTGTCGCAGCCAGGCCGAATGGACCGCTTTTGTATTCTCCGATCGCAGATGCTCTGAAAGCGGATCACCCTTGTGAACTGGCACCGGCATCACCGTTGTCACTGAATCCACAAGCCTCACACCGGTTCCCGCGAGCGATGCTTGCATGATCTGCCGTGCGAAGTTGCACGCGGGGTGGCGGATATCCTGGTACGATGCCGAAATTCCCAAGGCCCCGGTGTAATCGTATGCTCCGAAGTGTACCGAAGCGCACCTGCCGCCGGCCGCATCAACAAGTTCACGAACCGGGATCCGCCCGTCCGTTCCGATGATCGCGTCCGGCGTCTCTATCATCAGTTCAACGCCGACGGAGCCCTTAGGAAGACCGCGATCATTCTCGATACTCACCAGGCGCTCGCACAACTCCGTCACCTGATGACGATCAGTGACCTTCGGCAGCGTTACGAAGAAATTTTCAGGAACCTGCCCGTTTGTTCTATCGAGGAAATTACCCAGAAAACGCTCGAGCGACTTTATCCCCCGCTCGCGTGTTTCCGGCCCGAATGACTTGATCCGAAATCCGGAAAACGCCGTGATCTTGCCCTCGTTTAAAGCACCTGCCAATTCCGTCGAGGCCGTAACCGCATGACCGTCCTCTTCCTCATCCGTGCGGAACCCGTAACCGTCCTCGAAATCGATCCGGAAGTCTTCGACCGGCTCCTTCTCTAGTTTCTCGATGGTCTTACGGTGAACGCTCCATGCGAACCACGCAGGGAAGTTCTCGTTTCGAAGGCGATGCGCGTCTGATTCGGCCGCCGCATCTAATTCCGCTACCGCTCCCGGCAAGTGCGGCAGGCCTTCTGATCCTTTAAGCCCGAATATTCTTGCGAACTCTACGAAGTCCCGTGCGTAGGTCTCGATCGTCGCGATCGCGATCCGCCCGAATTTCTCCGGCGTCTCCGCGTTGAATCGGTCCGCGCCGCCGTAAACGACGTGGACCGGTGACCATTTGGAATTTGTGTGCTCGTTCATTCTCAGCTGGGCTTCGGCGCATTCGGCGGCCTTATCCCCGTGTATTGCGCCGACGCGATCTTCCACCCACCCTTTTCCTTTCGCGCGACGATGGTCGCCATGATCTTCGGGCCCGGCCTGGTCTGGCCATCTTTAGTGAGCGTATAGACCATCTCGGTGATCACCACCGCGGTCGGCCCGTATATACGTATCGAAGGATATTTTTCCTCGATATTGATCGTCATCCCGCCGCTCTTTGCTTTCCATTCCGGCGTGTAAAAGGTGAGGACCTTTTCCCGCGGATCGAACTCGCCGGCCGGGGATATCTCGATGTAATCGGCAGTGAAGATCCGATCGAGTGCCGCGGGGTCGTATTCGGCTTGTGCGGTCGTCAACTGATCGACCAGCGTCTTTAGTGCCGCTTCGTCCTTCGCGTTGTTCTGGGCAGCCGCCGTGAAGGCGGCGAACAATATCAACAAGAAAAGTAAGGCAAAATTACGTCTCATTTAACCTCCGAATGATGTGGTTATATTTCGAAGATGGATACGACGTACAAGATGTTTTGTTCGAAGTTTCGAATCAGAAGATCTGCTCCATCGCTTCGTCCAGGTTCTTCACCCCAACGACACGGATCCCCAGCAGCTTCTCCAACCCCTTCTTGTTCGATTCCGGCAGGATCAATTTCTTGAAGCCGAGCGTCTGAGCCTCGCGCGCTCGGGCCTGCGCCTGCAGCACACCGCGAACCTCACCGGTCAATCCGATCTCGCCAAAGACCGCGACCTCGGGAGATACCTGCAAATTGCGGTGGCTCGAGGCGATCGCCGCGATGATGCCAAGGTCAGCCGCAGGTTCGTCGATCTCCATCCCACCCGCGACGTTTATGAATACGTCGTCACCTGACAGTTGAAATCCGAGCCGTTTCTCCAGCACGGCGATCAAAAGCGAAGCGCGATTCTGGTCGAAGCCTTGGGCCATGCGCCGTCCGGTGCCGAACTTCGTGCCGCTCACGAGCGCCTGCACTTCAACGAGCATCGGCCGTGTGCCTTCCATGCAAACGGTGACGACGGATCCGGTCGCGTTCTCGGGCCGCTCCTGAAGGAAAAGTTCCGAAGGGTTCGCCACAGCTACCAGTCCCTCGTTCGTCATCTCGAAGACGCCGATCTCGTTCGCCGCGCCGAAACGGTTCTTCGTCGCGCGGATGATCCGGTGGTTGTGGTGCCGGTCGCCTTCGAAATACAAAACCGTATCGACGATGTGCTCCAGCGTCTTCGGCCCGGCGATCGAGCCTTCCTTTGTCACGTGCCCGGTGAGGAAGACCGGCACACCCGTTTGTTTCGCAAAGATCATGAACTGCCCCGCGACGTCCCGCACCTGCGAAACGCTCCCCGGGGCCGATTCGATCTTTTCGCTGAATACGGTTTGGATCGAATCGACGATCACGGCGTCGGGCCGCATCTTCTCGATTTCAGCCAGGATCGACTGCAGGTTCGTTTCGGGCAACAGGAAGAGATTCTCCGCGACGATGCCCAGCCTCTCACCCCGCATCTTTATCTGCCTCTCCGATTCCTCGCCCGAAACGTAGAGTACCTTTGTGCCGCCCCTGCTCAACCGGTCGGCGATTTGGAGCATTATCGTGGATTTACCGATCCCGGGCGAACCGCCGATCAGCACGAGCGAACCGGCAACGATACCGCCGCCCAGGACACGGTCGAACTCGTCGATCCCCGACGCCGTTCTCGATTCGTCCTGCGATTCGATCGTGTCGAACGCGATCGGCGAAACATCACGAAACCGCGAGGCCACGCCGCCGCCTGTCATCGCCGGTGCCGACGGCCGAAATCGCTCCTCGACGTACGTGTTCCACTCGCCGCAATCCGGGCACTGCCCAATCCATTTACGGGCTTGCCGGCCGCAATTCTGGCATACGAATATCGTTTGAGGGTCCTTTGCCATTCGATTTACGCCAATGATATCAGAAAGGCACTGGGCAATCCCGACGCCTCGGCCATCCGATCAATTGAACTTGATTCCGATTTTGAAATTCACACGCGAATCGCTGTATAAGGATAGCGGAGCCTCGCCGCCGTCCGGTTGCCACGACCGTAAACTTAACCGTCGGCGTTATTTCGTGATAATATTCCCGTAATGAAGTGGGACGTCCTAATCGCCCGGGTCTGTTTTGTACTGCTGATCGCGGCGGTCGGCTTCGTCCTAAATCCATTCGCCCATACCACAAAGCTCGGGGACATGGACCTCGGCACTCGGCGGCTGATCTCTACGCTAACCGGGGCCGCCTTGGCGGGTTTGATGGTCGCCTTTGAGATGCGTGTCCGAAAGGCGTCGCTCAAGACACTGATCGGCGCGGCGGTCGGTTCGATCCTCGGTATCGTCGGCGCATTCCTCATCGGGATTCTCATTTCGATCCAAAAGGAAGCTGCCGTTTCCGCCGAAACCCAAACATTCCTTACGATATCCCTTGCGTTTTTCATGGGCTACGTAGGCCTGATGGTCGGGGCGGAAAAGGGCGAATTTATCGACCTTTCGGCCCTCGGCGGCATCTTCTCCGACAAGCACGTGAAGGTGGATTACAAAGTGCTTGATACCTCGGTGATCATCGACGGTCGCATCGCGGATATTGCCGAGACAGGCTTCCTCGGCGGCACGCTCGTTATTCCGAATTTTGTTCTTAACGAACTCCAGCAGGTTGCCGATTCGGCTGATTCATCCAAACGCCAACGCGGCCGCCGCGGGCTCGACATGCTCCAGCGGCTTCGCAACAACAGCAAGCTCGACATCCAGATACTGGAGACAGACTACCCTGCGATCCGCGAAGTCGATCTCAAGCTGATCGAGCTCGGTAAACAGCTTGAGGGCGTCATCGTCACCAACGATTTCAACCTCAACAAGGTCGCCCAACTCCGCGGTGTGCCGGTCCTCAACATCAACGAACTCGCGAACGCCCTTAAGCCGGTGGTGCTGCCGGGCGAGGCGATGCGGGTCTTCGTTTTGAAAGAAGGGAAAGAATATAACCAGGGTGTCGCTTATCTCGACGACGGCACGATGGTCGTCATCGACAACGCTCGCCGCCTAATCGGCAAGACCGCCGACGTCGCTGTGACGAGTGTACTTCAGACCACGGCCGGCAAGATGATCTTCGGACGCCTCTGGGAGGAGAAGCACCCCGGTCAGGACGAAAACCCTAGCGATCCCAATATGGCGATCCACGATTCCCGTTCGATGGGTTTCCGCAAAGCCACACGCGAGCTTCGCCAATCCACGATCATCGAAGAGGTCGACGCCCCTTGATGAGAACTGCTGCGATCATCGTCGCCGCCGGCTCCGGCTCGCGGTTCGGATCGGAAACACCCAAACAATTCATGGAAATTAACGGAAAGCCCGTCATCGCTCATACCATCGAGCGATTTCAGGCCGCGCCGTCCGTAGATTCGATCGTGATGGTCCTTGCGGATGATCGCGTCGGGACTTTCGACATTTCTGCTTATTCCAAAGTAATTAGAGTAGTTGCCGGCGGTTCCTCGCGTGCAGCTTCCGTTCTGAATGGAATAACGGCGTTGGAAGACCAAGTCGGGATAGTCGCGGTGCATGACGGGGCTCGTCCGCTCGTCGCGGTCGAAGAAATCGACGCCACCATTGCCAAGGCGAAAGAAACCGGGGCCGCTTGCCTCGTCGCGCCGGTCACAGATACCATCAAATCGATCCGCGGCGGCGAGATCGCGGCAACGCTCGACCGAGACAAACTTCGCCGTGCGCTCACGCCTCAGGCATTCAAGATCGAAGTTCTCAAGGCCGCGTACGAAAACGCAGACCTCGAAGCCGCCACCGACGAATGCTATCTCGTCGAGAAACTCGGCCACCCGATCGCGATCGTTGAAGGCAGCCCGCGAAATATCAAGATCACGCACCACGAAGATCTTATCCTCGTGGAAACATTGTTTAACTCAGGACTGGAAGCTCGAAACTGATAGCTGGAAACTGGAGCGAAAACAATTCCGGTAACCGGTCACAAAACTAAAATGTACCGAATAGGCTTCGGCTCCGACATTCACAGGCTCGTCCCTGATCGCCCGCTCATTCTTGGCGGCGTCAAGTTAGATTCGGTTCTCGGTGCTGAGGGCCATTCGGATGCCGATGCTCTCACGCACGCGATCACCGACGCGATACTCGGGGCTCTCGCGCTCGGCGACATCGGCACGCATTTCCCGCCGAGCGACGAGCGTTGGCGCAACGCCGAGAGTTTTGTATTCCTCCGCTTCGCCGTCGGCGAGATGAAGCAGCACGGCTACGAGATCGCGAACGTTGATTCGACCGTGCATCTCGAAAAACCGAAACTCCGCCCCTACATCGACGAGATTCGTAAGGGCCTGGCCGATGCTCTGGAGGTGGAGACAACTCAAATAAGCGTCAAGGCCAAGACCGGCGAAGGCGTCGATGCCGTCGGCGAACTAAGGGCGGTCAAAGCAGACACGATCGTGTTGCTTCAAAAGCTTTGAGTTCCAGCTTTAGCTGGCTTCGTGCGGCCTAAAGAGTTTCGTGACAACGTAGGGCCACCTAAAGGTGGAACTCAAAACACTAATGCGACCACAGGAGATCATCGCAAAAAAGCGCGACGGCGGGGAATTGACCGCCGCTGAGATAGCGGACTTCGTACGCGGAGCATGCGACTCATCGTGGGCGGATTACCAGATCTCCGCGTTGGTGATGGCAATGTTCATCCGCGGATTGAGCGACGCCGAGGGCGAGACGCTCGTCCGCGAAATGCTTCATTCCGGCGAGGTTTTGGACTTTTCCGATATCGACCGGCCGAAGGCCGACAAGCACTCGACCGGCGGCGTCGGTGACAAGTGCTCGCTCGTTATAGCTCCGCTTGCAGCCGCGTGCGGCGTGGCGGTCCCGATGATCTCCGGCCGCGGGCTCGGCCACACTGGTGGCACCCTCGACAAGCTCGAATCCATTCCCGGCTTCAACGTCAACCTTACGAGCGAGAAATTCCACCGCGTCATTCGCGAATGCGGTTACGCAATGGCCGGGCAGACCGCCGACCTCGCCCCGGCCGACAAAAAGATCTACGCTCTCCGCGACGCCACCGCGACGGTGCCGTATCTCCCGCTTATCGTCGCATCTATAATGTCGAAGAAACTCGCCGAAGGCCTCGACGCTCTCGTGCTCGACGTGAAGACCGGTTCCGGAGCGTTCATGCAGAAACGCGAAGACGCCGTCGCACTCGCCAAGGCGATGGTCGAATGCGGCGGCAGGTTCGGCGTGCGGACAGAAGCCGTCGTCACCGACATGGGCCAGCCGCTCGGCAAATACGTCGGCAACGCCCTTGAGGTTTATGAGTGCATCAAGATCCTCCGAAACGAAATCGAACCGTCCGTCGAACCCACACGCGACATTTCTATTGAACTTTCAGCCAGGATGCTCGTGCTGACAGGAATCTCCGAAGATCTTGAAGACGCGAGGAAGACGTGCGGAGAAAAACTCGAATCCGGCGAGGCCCTCGAACTCTTCCGTCGAAATGTCGAACTTCAGGGCGGCGATACGAAAGTTTGCGATGCCCCGGAATCGCTCGTCTCCAAAGAACTTTCCAGATTCGACATCGTAACCGGGTCCGCCGGGTATATCACCGCCGTCGATACGATGGCGATCGGCGATGCCATGTGCATCCTCGGCGGCGGCCGCACCAAAGCCGAAGATTCGATCGACCCCGCCGTCGGGTTCGCGTCCGACCTCAAGATCGGCGACCCCGTCGACCTCGGCCAACCTCTCGCCACCATTTTCTGCCGCACACCCGAACAATTCGACGCCGTACGCGAAAAACTCACACGTGCTTATATGATCACCCACGACCTGCCTGAACCAACGCCGCTGATCTTCGACGTGATCCCTTAAATTTCATTTCGAGAGGTCGCCAACGGCGACCAACATTAAAGCCCGGGGTGCAGCGAGCAGCGCGAGCGGAACCCTGGGTAAGATCGCGATCAGCAGCCGTCCCTGAAGGGGACGAGCCTTTCTCGTTTAAAAACCGTGGAATTTTTCCTGCAAGTCTCTTCGAGCCGGCACGTTCCCTAAACATCCGCCTTACAAAAAGGCAATTTCTAACCTGTTCTGGGAGACTTGTATGAACCGCTTCATCTGCGCCGGCATGACGGCTTTGTTCACTTTGGCGAGTTTCACCGCCGTATCCGCTCAACGGACCGTAACCACTACCACGACGACCCGCACGACGACCACGAGGACGACAACGACCACAGCAACGAAACCGATCGTCAACAACGACCGCGACACGCTCGAGATGGTGTTCGTGCTCGATACGACCGGCTCGATGGGCGGGCTCATCGACGGTGCGAAACAGCGCATCTGGGGGATCATCAACGAGGTGATGCAGAAACCTTCGAAACCCCGCGTCCGCGTCGGGTTGGTGGCCTATCGCGATGTCGGGGACGAATACGTTACCAAGCTCCTCCCGCTCACCGAAGATCTTGATAAAGCGTACACGACGCTGATGGATTACCAGGCACAGGGCGGCGGAGACACGCCCGAGAATGTCCGTAAGGCGTTGGCCGAGGGTGTCCGCGACGCGGGTTGGTCCAAGGCGGGCACGGGCATGGCCCAGATAGTCTTCCTCGTCGGCGACGCCCCGCCGCAGAACTACGCACAGGAACCTGACGTGCTCGTAACGACGGCCGAAGCGGTCCGTAAGAACATGATCGTCAACACGATCCAGTGCGGCGATCTACCCGGTACACGAGAGATCTGGCAGTCGATCGCGCTTCGCGGCGAAGGGAAGTACTTCGCCATTGCACAGGACGGCGGAGTGCAGGCGATCACTACGCCGTACGACGCGAAACTTGCGGAGCTTGCCGCTAAGCTGGGGAAGACCTACGTTAGCTACGGCGACAAGAGCAAACGTGATGCTCAGGTGATGGCACAGGCCGCCACCGAAAGCCGCATCACCATGGACGCCGCGACGGGGGCCCAGGCCGAGCGGGCGATGAATAAGGCCGTCAACTCCTTCCAGTACGACGGCGACCTCGTTCAGGACATCGAGAACGAAAAAGTGAAGATCATGGACATCAAGACGGAACAACTGCCCGAGGACATGCAAAAGCTGTCCGTCGCCGAACGCGAAAAATTGATCGCCCAACGCATTGCCGAACGCCAGAAGATCCGGGCCGAGATCGTCGAGCTATCAAAGCAACGCGACGCCTTCATCGCCGAAGAACGCAAAAAGCAGGGCCGATCCAATGGCTTCGACACCGCCGTTGCAGCGGCTCTGAAAGAGCAACTCCTCAAAAAAGGCATTAAGTAAAATAGACCCCGGCACGAATGGAGCCCCGGCACCCTTGCCGGGGTTTTTCTACACGGTCGACAAGCGAACAAAAGGTCTTCCACAGATAAACACTAATTGACGCAATGATTTCTTTCCGTGTTTTTTTTCGTGCATTACTTGGTTCCCATCTTCTTTTCTCCTTCCTCTTGTTCTTCTTGTTCTGTGGTTGACCGCCTTTTAACTACAGAACAAGAAGAACAAATCCGGAAACACACTGAAAAGAACGAAAACACGAAGACGAACCGCGAAAGAAGAATAAACACACGGAAAAAGATCCGATGCGCGATACCCTCTAAGCTATCATCCTGTCGGACAAAGTTTTACCTGGAACCACTCATCTCATTACCTTGCCGGAATTCCGGTATGAAGGTAAGCTAAGTGCAACTCTTTCCAGCGTATTCTATGCGTTTTAGACATATTCTCGTGATGCTTGCCGCGGTGCTCGCGATCGCTTCTGCCGCCTGCACGGAGCGGGCAGAGGCCCGCCGCGAAGGGTGCCAGATTAAGGTCGGGATCGTCTTCGACATCGGCGGCAAGAACGACCGCTCGTTCAACGCCGCCGCGTGGGAGGGCGTAAAACGCGCCGAACGTGAACTGCCCGTTTGCGTTTACGACGTCGAACCCGGCAACCCCACGTCGATCGAGCCGGCGATGCGAGCTTTCGCCGAAAAGAACTTCGACCTGATCGTCGGCGTCGGTTTTGCCCAAGGCCCGATCATGCAGCAGGTCGCGACGGATTACCCGAACGTGAAGTTCGCGATCATCGACGGCGTTATCTTCGAGGCTGATGGCAAAACTCCTAAATCGAACGTCGCGTCGCTTGTCTTCCGCGAACATGAGGGTTCGTATCTTGTCGGGATGATCGCAGCCTCGAAATCTAAGACCGGCAAACTCGGTTTCCTCGGCGGCATGGACATCCCCCTCATCCACCGCTTCCAAAAGGGATATGAAGAAGGTGCAAAGGCCGTGAACCCCGACGCCCAGGTATTTGTTAATTACGTAGGTGTCAACGATGCCGCCTGGAACAACCCGGCGAAAGGCAAAGAACTCGCCCTCGCCCAGATCGAGAAGGGAGCCGACGTGATCTTCACCGCCGCAGGCAATTCCGGCCTCGGGGCCTTCGATGCGGTCGAACAATACGGGCGCGGGCCCGGCGGCGAAGCGAACAAGTTCGTGATCGGGGTGGATTCGAATCAAAACGGCGTAAAGCCCGGCTTCGTCCTCACCTCGATGGTCAAACGGGTCGACAACGCCGTGTACGATGCCGTCAAAGAGGTGCTTGAGGGTAAGTTCAAAGGCGGCTTCCACGTCTTCGGCCTCGACAAAGACGGCGTCGCTTACGCCCTCGATCAATATAACAAGCCGCTCATCTCGGAAGAGGTCCTTTCAAAGGTGAACGAAGCCAAAGACAAAATCGTGGTCGGCGAGATCAAAGTCACCGATGCAATGGCGAATTAACGCGTAAATGTTCTTAAGGCGAATACTTCCTTTGATCATAATCGCCGTTGCAGGTCTTGCAGGCTTTTGCAGTTACATGGGTGACTGCGAGGGCGAAGTTGACCGCGTTTACGAGGACGGAAGGCAGGATGTTTTTGTCGTGAAGATCGAAAAACGACCTGAAACATGTGGTTTCGTAGCCGGTGCCTATTACAAATTTCTAACTCAGTACAAGTCGGGTGATTGGAAAGAAATAATGACATTTCGGCACGACGACCCGATCGATCCAAGCAGTAAGAATATCCAAATAATCAATGAGCGAATCGCTGTTGTCTCGATGGGGTGGAAAGCTGCAGTGACCTCTGACAGCGGAAAAACCTGGAACCTCTGGGACGCCCAGTCGGATCTTCCCAATTGGAAGGCACCTAACTACTTTCTTATTGATGAAATAACGATGTCCCAGCACGGTGAGGGGAAGATGGTGCTTGATCCAATACAAAACCGAAACGAACCGAAAGAATTAGTGACCAGCGATTTCGGCAAGACTTGGACACCAATTGACTAGATGCTTGAACTGAAGAACATCAAGAAAGCTTTCGGCGACTGCGTCGCTAACGAAGATGTCTCGCTTAGAGTTCGTGCCGGCACGATCCACGCGATCGTCGGTGAGAACGGTGCAGGCAAATCGACCGCTATGAAGGTCGTCTACGGGTTCTACAACCCGGACGAAGGCGAGATCATCTTCGACGGGAAGCCGGTGACGATCCGCAACCCGCACGACGCGATCGCCCTCGGTATCGGAATGGTGCACCAGCACTTTATGCTGGTCGACAACATGACCGTCGCCGAAAACATCATCCTGGGTGCCGAAACGGGTTCGGCCACTAACCTCGATCTCGATAAAGCGAACGCTGATATCAAAAAGCTTTCCGATGACCTCCGTCTCAACATTAACCCCAGAGCACTCATCGAAGACCTTTCGGTCGGTCAGCAGCAGCGCGTTGAGCTTCTCAAAGCTCTTTACCGCAACGCCGATTTCCTCATCCTCGACGAACCGACGGCCGTCTTGACCCCGCAGGAAGTCGAGGAGTTCTTCGGCATCCTCCGGCGAATGAAGGAGCAGGGGAAAACGATCGTCATCATCACACACAAGCTCGATGAAGTGCTGGCGATCTCCGATGAGGTTACCGTGATGCGCGACGGCCGCACGGTCGGCAACGTCGTAACTTCCGAAACGAACGCACAGGAACTCGCCCGTATGATCGTCGGGCGCGATGTGCTGCTTCGTGTCGAAAAGACCAATGCGAACCCGGCGGCGACCGTATTGGAGGTGAAGGAGCTTCGCGTAACCGGCCGCCACGGCCTCGCAGTCGATAACGTTTCTTTTACAGTCCGGGCCGGTGAAATTGTCGGGATCGCGGGAATCGAAGGTAACGGACAGACGGAATTGATCGAGGCCCTTGCGGGGCTGATACGGCCGGACGGCGGTGCGATCGAATTCGAAGGTGTAGACGTCACTCACCGGTCCGCTCGCGAACTGAAGGAACTCGGGATCGCCCACATCCCCGAAGACCGCCACCGGCGAGGATTGCTGCTGAATTCGGACCTGACCGAGAACGTGATCCTCGGAGTGCATTACCGCGAACCCATGGCCGCAGCTGGCGTCATGAATAACTCGGCCATGAGGAAACGCGTTAACGAAATTATCGAGCGCTTCGACGTTCGCCCTGCAAACAGAGAACTGCCCGCGAGGTCGCTCTCGGGCGGCAACCAGCAAAAGCTCATCATCGGTCGCGAATTCGAGCTGGACCCCAAATTGCTGCTCGTCTCTCAGCCGACGCGCGGCGTCGACATCGGCGCGATCGAGTTCATCCACCGCCGCCTGGTGGCACTCCGCGACGCCGGCAA
>JAEZJR010000092.1 GCA_023415725.1 Acidobacteriota bacterium | reverse complement strand
CAAAAACCAAAAACCAAAAACCAAAACCTAAATATTACTCACCATTTTTAGTTATTAGTTTTTAGTTATTCGCTGTTACTATTGCCCGCATGGCGAAGATCACATTTTACGGCGGGGTCGGGACGGTCACGGGGTCGAAGTACCTGCTGGAGCACAATGACGTGCAGGTGCTGGTGGATTGCGGATTGTTTCAGGGGTTAAAGGAACTGCGTGAGCGGAACTGGGAGGACCCGCCGTTCGATCCGGAGAAGTTGGACGCAGTGATCATCACGCACGCTCATATCGATCACACCGGATATCTGCCGAGGATCGTCAAGCTGGGTTTTCGCGGACCGGTTTACACGTCGAAGGCGACGGCAGACCTGTTGAAGATATTGCTGCCGGATTCGGGCAGGCTGCAGGAAGAAGAGGCGGATTATCGCAACCGGCATAACCTGACCTCGAATACGCCGGCCCTGCCGCTTTACGACGAGGACGATGCCAGGGAGGCGTTGAAGCTTATCCGCACGTGTTCGAACAACGGTATCCCGACGGATCTGGGCGGCGGATTTACGGCGAGCTTTCACATCGCGGGGCATATCATGGGCGCGAGCCTGGTACTCGTGGAGATGCGAGGCGGCGTGGCACCGGCGGACCCGACCGCTGACGTAGTCGGGGAAGACGGGGCGGATGAGGGCTCGGTGAGATTTCTATTCTCCGGCGATCTCGGGCATTACGACCAGCCGATCGTGAAGGACCCGGCCCCGCCGCCGGCGTGCGATTACCTGATGTGCGAGTCGACGTATGGTAACAGGCTGCACGGGGACGTGGATTCGAAATCGCAGATGGCACGGATCATCAACGAGGCCGTAAAGCGGAACGGCCCGATACTGATCCCGGCCTTCGCTGTGGGCAGGACTCAGGAGGTTTTGTATTTGATCCGCGAACTGGAGGACGAGGGACGCATTCCCGTGTTGCCGGTAGCGGTCGATTCGCCGATGGCGGCGCAGGCGACGCAGGTCTATAACCGCTGGAATGAGGAGCACGACGAGGAATACGCGTCGATCCTTTCACAGAAGCGGCATCCGTTGAGGACGAATTCGATGACGACGGCGTCGACGCGGGACGAATCAAAGAAGCTCAACGACATGCGCGGGCCAAGGATCATTATTTCGGCCTCGGGGATGATGACGGGCGGGCGCGTGCTGCATCACGCAGTGCGTATCTTGCCGGACGAGCGCGCGACGGTCATTTTCGTCGGATATCAGGCCACGGGTACGACCGGGCGCAAGATACAGGACGGCGAGCGGTTGGTGAAGATAATGAAGCACATGGTCGAAGTGAACTGCCACGTCGAGAAGGTGGAAGGATTCTCGGCCCACGCGGATTGGAAGGCCGTACTGAATTGGCTTGAGGGATTGCCGAATACGCCGAAAGAGGTATTCACCACCCACGGCGAACCCGAAGCCGCAAAGGCGATGGCCGAGCACATCCGGGAACGGTTCGGATGGAACGTGACCGTGCCGACTTATCAGCAGACGGTGGAATTGTCAGCGAATAGCGAATAGCGAAAAACGGACAGCGGCGAGCGGAAAGCGGATAGCGGAATGCAGAGCTGGTGAAGATAGTCGGTGGTAATAGATTGATATGCGGGTGTTGATCATTGCTTTGTTGTTTGTTGGGGTGACCACGGGGCAGACGGTTGGGGAGGGAGTCCGAACGACGGTTGAGGACTTTGCTTTTCTGCGAGGATGTTGGGAGATAGATCGGCCGGAGCGGAAGTCGAGGATCACCGAGCAATGGATGGAACCCTCGGGCGGGACGCTGCTCGGGATGTCGAGAACCGTGCGGGATGGGAAAACCGTGGGCTTCGAATATATGCGCAACGAAGCGAGGACCGACGGGATCTTCTTCATTTCCAAGCCGAGCGAGAACACGGAAGAAACCGCATTTCGCCCGAAGCAATTCACCGCCGGCTACGCCGTCTTCGAAAACTCCAGCCACGACTTTCCGCAACGCGTTATCTATCGTTCGGATAACCCTAACATCCTCAACGCAAGGATAGAAGGTATCCAAAACGGGAAGCCGAGCGGGGTCGACTTTCCGTACAAGCGAGTAAGTTGCTGACACGGCCGTCTTAGTCCTGAGTCAGCATCGTGTTGAACTTGGGATTGAGCTGTTTTGCAGCAGGTCATTTAGACCAAAATAAGGAACGCACGCGACGTCGCGTGCGTTCTTTTTAAGTCGGTTCGATCGAAGCTTACTCGTATCGCAGACACTCGATCGGGTCGAGTTTGGCGGCCTTGCGTGCGGGGAGTACGCCGAAGATGAGGCCGATGGCAAGAGAAACGCCGAGGGACAAGAGGATCATCCAGAGTTCAACCTTGGCCGGGAGCGAAGGTAAGAGTAACAGGATGAGATTGCTTATCCCCATAGATAGGAGCACACCGATCACACCTCCGAGAAGCGTTAAAGCCATGGCCTCGGCGAGGAACTGGAACACGATCGCGCTGCGGGTAGCACCGATCGCCTTGCGGATGCCGATCTCCTTGGTACGTTCGGTGACGGAGACGAGCATGATGTTCATGACGCCGATGCCGCCGAC
>JAEZJR010000080.1 GCA_023415725.1 Acidobacteriota bacterium | reverse complement strand
GCGGCGTCGACATCGGCGCGATCGAGTTCATCCACCGAAAACTTATCGAGCTACGCGACAATGGACGAGCGGTCCTACTCGTCTCGGCTGAGCTAGAGGAGGTAACGGCTCTGGCCGACAGATTGCTCGTCATTCGGGAAGGGAAGATCGTCGGCGAGGTCGACCCCAAGACCACCTCTGTCGAGGATATCGGACTGATGATGACGGGCGGCTAGGCAGCCTTTGCATCGACCTTGCCGAAAAGCCCTGCAAAATTTTCCACCGCTTTTTGAAGATTCTCCATCGACGTCGCGTAAGAGATCCTGATAAAACCGTCCGCGCCGAACCCTGCCCCGTCCGTTACTACCGTATGGCAGCGGTCCAATAACGCATCCGCCACGTCAGCCGATTTCTTATATTCATCACCTAACAGGTCTCTGATATCGACGAAAGCATAGAACGCCCCTTCCGGCATCGCGCATTTGAAGCCGTTCACCATGTTCAACGCGGGTATCAGCCAATCGCGGCGGCGTTCGTATTCGGAGAGCATCCCATTGAGTGAGGCCATCGTTGAATCACGATCTTCCAAAGCACGAGCGCAGGCGTATTGGACGAACGAGGTCGGGTGCGTCGCCGAATGGCTCTGCAGCTTCACCATCGCTCTCGACCATTCTTCGTTCGCGATCGTGTAGCCGATCCTCCACCCCGTCATCGCAAAGGTCTTTGAAAAACTGCCGCCGACACAAACATATTGTCGGATCTCCTTCGGAAGCGTCGTGGACGTGAATATTTCTCCCGGCGGGTACGCGAAATAGAGATAACATTCATCCGTGATCACATAAACGTTCCGCTCCACGCACGTCTCGATGATGCGGATCATTTCGTCTTTCGGGATCACACGGCCCGTAGGGTTGTTCGGCGAATTGATGATGATCGCCTTCGTGTTTTCCGTGATCGCGTCGCGCACCTGATCGGCCGTAAGGATGAAATCGGTAGACTCAGTGTCGATGAAGACGCGATTCGCTCCGCAAAAGGTAGCGATCTCGGGGAACGTCACCCAGTACGGCTTCGGAATGAGCAGATCGTCCCCCGGATTCAGCAGCGTACACGCGGCGTTGAAAAGGCCCTGCTTCCCCCCGCATGATGCGACGACCTCCGAAGGCGAAAAGTCTGCACCGAATTGAGTCGCGTAAAATTCCGCGACAGCTTCGGTGAACTTCTTCATCCCTGCCGAAGCGGTGTATTTGGTCAGCCCTTTTTGAAGGCCCTCGACTGCGTACTGTTTGATGAACTCAGGAGTGTCGAAGTCCGGTTCACCGACGGTCAAGTCGATGACCTTATGCCCGGCATCGCGCAATTCGGCCGCCTTTTGGGCGGCTTTAAGGGTCGATGAGGCGTGCATTTTGGAAACTCGATCGGAAACGGGGAATTGACTCATCAAGCTATTCTGCCACATTGCGTCGGAAAGGCGCAGCGGGGCCAAAATCGGTCATGACTGTGAATTCAGCTTTTCTCGCATTTTCTCTTCGACCAAATCCGGAATAAGCCCGTCCACGCGTCCGCCCAGCAGGAAGACCTGTTTCATCAGCGTAGAGGAAACATACGAAAACTCCTCGTCCGCCATAAGGAATACCGTTTCGATCTCGGGTTCGAGCCTGCGGTTCATCAACGCCATTCGAAGTTCGTATTCATAATCCGCGACAGCCCTGATCCCGCGCACGATGGCGTGTGCGCCGCTGCGCCGGGCGAACTCGGCCGTGAGGCCCGAAAAGCTGTCGACGGTCACCCGGCACGAGCCGTACTCCTGACCGCGAACGATCTCTTCGATCATCCTCACGCGTTCCCCTACCGTGAACATCGGCTGCTTCTCCGGATTGTTGAGTACGGCGATCGCGATCTCGTCGAAAAGGGGAGAACTTCGTTTTATAACGTCGAGATGACCGTTGGTGAGCGGGTCGAAGGAACCGGGGAATATAGCTTTTCGCATTTTGGGGTTGGTTTAGAAGTTCTTCGAAAGGAGTTCCTTGGCTTTTTCTACTACAGCCTGGTGCTCCCCGACAAATTCGGGGTTCGGCTTCATCGAAAGGATCGTATCGATCTGCTTTCGGGCCTCGGCGTCGCGCTTCAGCACTAGATAAGCCTCCGCCAGGTGCAGGCGAATATTTGAATTATCGGGCGACAAAGCGATGCCTTTTTCATAATACTCCACGGCCTTTTCTGTTTTCCCGCCCTTGAAAAGTCGTGTTGCCATCTCCAACTGCCCCAGGGCGTCGAAGGCGCTCGCCCCTTGATATCCCGGCTCGATCGCGATGACCTTCTCCATTGAACTACGTATATCGTCGACAGATTTCAAGCCGACGGTCAGCGGTGAGATCCTCGCCAGTTCTCCCAAGTTGGCGCCGAACCAGAAATGTCCGTCCGGCCTATCGCTTTGGAGTCGAGCGGCGATCGCTCCGGCAGCACGCCCTTTCTCGAATAATTCTCCCGCCTTATCCTGATCCGTTTCGACCTTGCCGAGAAAGAAGCAGTATTTAGCGTACTTCCACTCCACTTCGAAGTTACGGTCGTCCGGAGTACGCAGGGCGCTTACGATCCTTACTGCTTTACGCAGATTTTCGATATCCGACCTTTGCGAAAATAGGCGGTCCGACTCGTCAAGTGATGCTCTGATCGCCGCTTGAGAGTCCTTGGGAGCGGTGACGTTCGTCTCGGCGCGGCTCACACATCCGCTGAATAAGCACAAAGTAATTACAATTGCAATAAATTTGTAAGGTTTACTTGGTTTCGGATGAGAAAACGCGAGAGGCATGTTAATATCCTCATTTATACCGACGCCTAAACTGGTCAGAACTCGATTAAATTAGCACACAGTCATATGAAAAGAAACGGGCAGCCTGCGGCATTCTACGACCTTGAGGGGACGCTCGTGAGCACGAATCTCGTCCACACGCTCGCGTTCTACGCAAAGCGGCAGCAAGGATTGTGGCAGACGGCCAAAAAGAGCGTGGGGACCTTGGCGAAATTGCCGTTCTTCGGCGTGACGGACCTCTACTCCCGCAACGTTTTCAACGAGGTGTTCTTCCGCTCGTACGAGGGATTTTCGCAGGACCGGCTCCGCTACTTCAGCGAGGAGCTTTTCGACGAGGTGCTGAAACCGGCCATCTTCCCCGGTACGCGGGAGTTGATCGCTCAGGGGAAGAAGATCGGTCAGCGGCAGGTGGTCCTCACCGGCGCTCTGGATTTCACGATCGACCGTTTGATGGACCATCTCGGGATCGACGACTACGTCGCGAACCGACTCGAGTTTGTTAACGGGTACGCCACGGGCCGCGTGTTGCCGCCCGTGATGGCCTCGGCCACGAAGGCGAAATGGATCCGGGAATACGCCGAGCGTGAAAGCGTCAACCTTTCCGAGTCATACGCATATTCCGACTCGATATCGGATCTCCCGATGCTCTCGATAGTCGGGCACCCTGTCGCGGTCTGCCCGGATTTTCGACTAAAACAAACCGCCCGGCAGCACGACTGGGCGATCTTAGATCTTACTTAATTATTAAGGCATTAGTGCCCACGAAAGGGGTCATTTGAAAAATACAAGATCGGCATTCTTATTCATTCTTCTCTTTGCGGTCGCTGGTTCGACCGTATTCGCCCAAAGCGCTAAAGCTTCGCCGAAGTCGAAGCTATTCGACGCTTCACAATTGCTGAAAGACATCGAAACGTTGTCGTCAGACGCGATGGAGGGGCGTTCCGCAGCGCTGCCCTCCATGAAACTCGCTCGCGAATATGTGAAGCGGAGATTCACCGAATCGGGGATCGAACCCATCGGAGACAAACTTGAGCAGCCGTTCGAGATAAAACGTCGCGGCGGAGCCGGAACGATCGAGGGCGTCAACTTCGTCGGCGTCATAAAGGGATCGAAATTCCCTGAAAAATATATCGTGATCACTGCCCACTACGACCACGTCGGCGTAAGAGAAGGGCAGATCTTCAACGGTGCCGACGACAACGCATCGGGAACGGCCGCGCTTTTCGCCCTGGCATCGCACTTCAAAAAGAACCGGCCCGACCACTCGCTGATCTTCGTCGCGTTTGACGCAGAGGAGATGGGTTTGCAGGGGGCGAGGTATTTCGTCGGAAATCTACCTGTCCCGAAGGAATCGATCCTTTTGAACGTAAACATGGACATGCTATCGCGTAACGAAAAGGGCGAATTGTACGCTTCGGGGTCGTTTAGTTATCCCCAGTTCCGCCCGGCACTAGAAAAGGCACAGAAGAAAGCAAAGGTGAAGCTGCTGCTCGGCCACGACGATCCGAAGCAGGGCCGCGACGATTGGACCAACCAGTCCGACCAGGGAGCCTTCCACGCAGCAAAGATCCCGTTCATTTATTTCGGAGTTGAAGATCACGCGGATTACCACAAGCCGACGGACGACTTCGCGAATATTCAGCCCCAGTTTTATGTTGCCGCAGTTGAGACGGTCATCGCGGCCGTAAAAGAATTGGACAAGGCTACGACCAAATAATCATGGCATTGCAACTACGCAGGAAAACGCACGAATCGATCGTGTACATCGACAAGGACTCGGCACCTAGGATCATGCCTTTCGGGGAGGATTTCATTCTCGAGGACATCCCGGTCGGGACGCGGGTGATCTACCCGAACCCGCCCATCAAGGGGCTGCCGAACCGCGAGGCAGCGATCCGTTACGCCGTGAATCACCCGCTCGAGATGGAGCCGCTTTACGCGCTGCTTGAGCCCGGTATGCGCGTGACTATCGCGATGGACGACATCTCGCTACCGCTCCCGCCGATGCAGACGCCCGACCTGCGCCAGACGATGCTTGAGGTCGTCCTGGACATGTGCGCGGCGAACGGCGTCGATGACATCAACCTGATCATCGCCAATTCGCTCCATCGCAAGATGACCGAGTGGGAGATGAAGCGGATGGTCGGGCCCGACATCTTCGCTGAGTATTACCCTGACCGCTATTACAACCATGATGCCGAGGATGACGACGGGCTTGTCACGCTCGGGCACACGCGGCACAACGAACCGCTTCGCGTGAACAAGCGGGCTATCGAGAGCGACCTGCTCATTTACCTGAACATCAACCTCGTCCCGATGGACGGCGGGCACAAGTCGGTCGCCGTCGGGCTGTGCGATTACGAATCATTGCGCGCCCACCATGAGCCGCAGACGATCCGCGATTCGCACTCGTATATGGATCCGCCCGCGTCGGAGCTAAATCACAAGGTCATCCGGCTCGGGAAACTCGTCGACGAGAATTGCAAAGTTTTCCATATCGAGACTGCGCTGAACAACAAGATGTTTCCGGAAGGCTACGACATCCTCACCCGAAACGAAGACGAGTTTTCGTTCATGGACCGGATGAAGTGGGAAGCGATGAAGCGGACGTTCTCGAAGTTGCCCCGCGGGGCCCGGCGAAAAATGCTGCACGCGATCCCGGCCCAGTACGAACTGATCGGTTGCTATGCGGGCAGGACCGAACCGGTACACGAAAAGATCCTCGAGCTGAACTACCGTCAATACGAGATCCCGGTGAAAGGCCAGTGCGACATCATGATCACCGGCATCCCGGATATCTCGCCGTACAACGTTTATTCGGCTCTCAACCCGTTACTCGTGCAGGTGATGGCCCTCGGGTACCACTTCAACATGTACCGGAACAAGCCTCTGCTTCGTAAGGGCGGCGTAATGATCATCACGCACCCCTGCTTCGACGAGTTCGATCACAACTTCCACCCGTCGTATATCGAATTCTTCCATCGGCTTCTTCCAGAATCGCGCGATGCGTTTTATCTCCGCGAAAAATACGAGAGGGAGTTCGCGTCGAACCCGGCCTACGTCGAGATGTACCGCCGCGGCAACGCGTATCACGGCGCTCACCCCTTCTTCATGTGGTACTGGGGCGAAAACGGCCGCCAGCACGTCGGGAAGGTGATCGTCGCCGGGGCCGAGAACGCTCACGTGCCTGAAATGCTCGGCTGGGAACGAGCCGACAACCTGACCGAAGCGATCGCGATGGCCCGCAGCTACATGGGCCGCAACGCCGAGATCACGATGCTGCACCAGCCGATCATCGGGCTTTGTAGCGTTACAGACTAGTCATGGGAGAGCGAGTAGTTGAACTTAATATTCCATTCTTTGACCCGGAACCGAATATTTCGGAGCCGACTCTCGTGCAGTCAGAGCGGGCTTGCTATCTCATCTACTGGGACCGGGAGATGAACAGGAAGGCTTTGGAGTTCTATCGGTGCAGCATCACGAAGTTTGGGTATCCCAACGATGACGCTCTTGCTGGCCATCGTTTATACGGGAAAGGACTTGACTTCTACGGAGTCTTCGAGGTTTTCGAATCCGAATGGATCGCCGAGCTTAGGAAATGTAATCAGGTCAGATTCCCGGACGTCAAGGTATTCGAGGACGGACGACACTTTATTTTTGCGTTTCATGACAGCACGTTTGAGTGCATCGCCACGGATTTCCAGCCAGTGTCTGAATTTCCTGGGCTCGACCCGAAATTGCTGAAACTAGACGAATCACTGTGAAGCTTTCACCAACAGAAATATTTAAAGGCAAAACGATCTTCTTCATCGGCGGGACAGGTTTCGTCGGGAAGGTCACACTGTCGATGCTGCTGAACAACTTTCCCGATATCGGGAAAGTCTACGCGACCGTGCGGGCCCGGGACGAGAACGAGTCAAAGACACGGTTTTGGACGACCATCGTTACGTCGAGAACCTTCGATCCGCTTCGGGAGAAGTACGGCGATAAGTTCGAAGCCTTCATTAGGGAGAAGGTCGTCCCCGTGAATGGCGACGTCGGGAACGAGCTTCTCGGGCTGGATGAGACTGAAGCGGCACGCATCATGGCGGAGACCGATATCATCATCAACGGTGCCGGTAACGTCACGTTCAACCCGCCGCTCGAGAGCGCTCTCCGCACGAACGTCGTCGGCTCTAACAACATCATCAAGCTCGCCCGGATGATGAAGCGGCCCACGCTCGTTCACGTTTCGACCTGTTTCGTCGCCGGCAAACGCAGCGGTGCCATCTGGGAGAACGAACCTGTCGTCGGGTATTTCCCGCGCAAGAACGAGCTCGTAGGCACCACGTTCGACGTTAATCGAGAAGTCGAAGACTGCGCCCGACTGAGCGAACAGGCCCGCCAGGAAGCAGACGATGCGGTGCAGGCCGCCAAGTTTCGCGAGGCTGCCCGGGCCCGCTTTATCGAAGAAGGCCGCGACCCGGACGACGAATCGGAGCTGAAATCAGCTATCTTCCGCGAGCGGAAAATGTGGATCCGCGAACGCACGACCGAACTCGGAGCCGCACGCGCAGAGTATTGGGGCTGGACGAACATCTACACCTATTCGAAGTCCCTCGCGGAGCAGATAATCGCGCAACAGGACGATATCGTAAAAACGCTCGTCCGCCCGTCGATCGTCGAATCGTCGCAGAGCTATCCGTTTCCGGGATGGAACGAGGGGTTCACCACGACCGCGCCGCTGATTCTCATCGCACTCAGAGGCCAACCGATCATACCTGTTAACGAAAAACTTATCCTCGACATCATCCCCGTCGACATGGTCGCGGGCGTGATCCTGGGCGCGGCGATGAACGCATTGGTGGACGACAATCCGCCGCTGGTTTTCCAGGCATCTTCGGGCGATTCGAACCCGAACGACATGAAGCGGATCGTCGGGCTCGTCGGACTCTACAAGCGACAACATTTCGAGGATAAGGAAACCGGCAATGCCGTCGTCAACAAACTCGCCGGAATGATCGAGGCGTCGCCAGTAAAACAGCGCACTTACGAATTGACCAGTGCTCCAATGCTGAACAAGCTCGCGAAGCAGGCCGACAGCCTGATGGATCGGGTCACGCCGCGATGGGGTGGTGGAAGGATCGGCAATATCGTTGCCGACTTAAAGAAATCCACTGAAGAATTCAAGCGCACCACGCAGGAGACCATGGACGCCTTCGCGATGTTCAAGCCGTTCATGATCGATAATGAGTATCTTTACCGCTCCGACAACGTACGTGCGCTGATGTCGGTCGTTAAAGAGAAGGAAAAGAACCTTCTCCCCTGGTACCCCGAAAAGCTCGATTGGTACGACTACTGGTTGAACGTCCACTTCCCCGGGATGCGAAAGTGGGTGCTCCCGACACTCGAAGAGGAGTTGAAGGTCCAGGAGAAGCGATCGCACACCTATAAAGATCTCCTCGACCTGTTCGACACCGCCACTAAACGCTTCGCCACACGCGTCGCCATGCGGATCGAACGGAACGGCCGCAAGGAACAGTACACGTTCGAAGACGTACGCGAATTGACTCTACGCGCAGCAGGGTTCCTTGCCGAGAAGGGGATCAAACAGGGCGACCGGGTGATCCTGTTGTCGAACAACATGCCCGAGTGGGGGATGACCTACTTCGGTATCCTTAAGGCCGGCGCGACTGCTGTCCCGATCGATCCGGCAAGTTCTGTCGACGAGATCGTCAACTTCGCCAAAGCCGGCGAGGTGTCCGCCATCATACTCTCGCCAAAACTTGCGTACGAGAACCCGGACCTCAAAGACCGGATCGCCGAGGGCGGCGTGGACCTGAACGTCTGGACGTTCGACGAGGTTTTCGAGATGCCGGACGAGTTTGAGGAATCCAAACGGCTCGCGCTTCTTCCGCCGAAGGTTCTCGGGAATGCCGTCGCATCGCTCATCTTTACCTCGGGCACGACCGGAAAGCCCAAGGCCGTGATGCTCTCGCACAAGAACTTCACGAACATGATCTCGATGCTGTCCAGCGTGCTCGACATGGACATCACCGACGGCGTGTTGTCCGTGCTGCCTATGCACCACACGTTCGAGTTCTCGGCCGGATTCCTCACGCCGTTCTCGAACGGCACGCAGATCACGTATCTGGACGACCTTACTGCCGAAGAACTCACCCGGGCCATCGAGAAGGGACATGTCACCGGTATGGTTGGCGTGCCGGCTTTGTGGGAGATGCTGCACCGTCGCATCAAAACGCGCCTGCGCGAACGCGGTGACTGGCTCGCCGATATCGCCGACAACATCATCGATTTCAACGCGTGGCTCCGCGATAACACGCCGTTCAATCTTGGACCGATCGTTTTCTTCCCCATCCACCAGGGAATGGGCGGCAAGATGCGGTACCTGATCTCCGGCGGTTCCGCTCTGAGCGAAAAGGTGCAAAAAGACCTGCATGGCCTCGGGTTCACCGTGCTCGAAGGATACGGGCTCACCGAATCGTCGCCGGTCCTTACGGTCGCACGCCCCGGCAATAAGCTGTTGAGGGGAAGTGTCGGCAAACCGCTTCCCGGGGTGGAAGTCAGGATCGAAAGCCCGGACGAGAACGGCGTCGGCGAAGTAGTGGCCCGAGGGCAGAACGTGATGCTCGGGTACTACAACAACGAAGAGGCGACCGAATCCGTGCTCCAGGACCGCTGGCTCCGCACAGGCGACCTTGGCCGCATCGACGAGGACGGCAATCTCTACATCGTCGGCCGCTCGAAGGACGTCATCATCGACTCGAACGGAAAGAACATTTACCCCGACGAGATCGAAGACCTGTACGGAAAGTCGGGTTACATCAAGGAACTCAGCGTGGTCGGGCTCCCGGACGATGACGGGGGTGAAAAGATCTCCGCTCTCGTAGTGCCGGATTACGAATTCGACATTGCGGTCGCGCGGGCGGACGTTAACAAGAAGCTCGAGGAGCATTTCCGCGAAGTTTCCGCGGGCCTCCCGTTCTTCAAACGGATCAAGGTGATGCACATCACCCCGTTCGAATTGCCCCGCACCGCCACACGTAAGGTCAAACGGCCCGAAGTCGTGGAAATGCTGAGATCGCTCGAGGAGCGTTCAAGGAAGAAGACCAAAGCCGCCGTCGAATCGAAAGGCGACGATAACGCTCTCTGGATCCGCAAGATAGTCGCGACCGTTTCCAGCCGGCCGCTCTCGGATGTCGCTATAGACGACAAACTCGCCGATCTGGGTTTTGATTCGCTGATGTTCGTCGAGCTTCAGGCGGCCGTGGAAGACGCGGGCGGGCGTGTTATCTCACCCGATTCCCTCAACGAAGTGCAGACGGTCAGGGAGCTCCTAACCGCCGTGAACAGGCTCGACCGGTCAAAGCGCCTCGCTGACGACCCCAGGGTCGAAGAGAAGAAGGACGACGAGGAACTATACATCCCGTCGCTCGTTCGTCGGATCGGCAACGCAGCCGTCGACTTCGCCCAGGACCGGCTTTACACGAACGTCCTCGACACAACGATCGAGGGAGAGGGGAATGTCCCGCAGCACGTCAATTTCATCGTCGCACCCAATCACGCGTCGCACATCGACACGGGTCTGGTGAAAAGGGCACTTGGAAAGGACGTTGCTGAACAGACGGTAGCGGTCGCAGCGGCGGATTACTGGTTCGATACCAAATACAAGCGAGCGTACATGAACAACTTCACCACGCTCGTGCCCATCGAACGAACCGGAAGCCTTCGGCAGTCTTTACGCCATGTAACACGGATACTCAATGAAGGTTACAACGCTTTGATCTTCCCTGAAGGGACGCGATCGGTAACCGGCGAGATCGCTGAATTCAAACCGGTGATCGGCTACCTCGCATTGCATCAAAAGATCGGGATACTTCCGATCTACCTGTGGGGAACGTTCGAGGCGTACCCGAAGGGGATGACCATTCCGAAGCGTGAGAGCCTCGGGGCAAAAGTGGGTGCGAAGATCGGACGGTTCTTGTCTTATGAAGAGCTTCGCGACATGACGGAAGGCGTTCCGAACACCGAGGCTTATCGGTTGATCGCAGCTCGGGTGCAGCATGAAGTCGAAAATATGCGCGACGGAAAACGTGATAAGTTCGACGTCGCTGCGGTCCGGAAAGGATGGAAGGCCGAACGCCGGCGCTCTCGAAAGCAGGCGCCCGTCATCGACGAATAGCCACTCAACGGGGCAGCCGGAAATTCTCCGGATCGCTCCTGAAGTTCAGCTCGTTCATCAGGGATGCGATAAATTCTTTTGAGAGCTATCATTCGACCCGGAGATCGAAAACAATTTCTCGTTGACCGGCTAATGTACAAATCGTGTGCACTGAGCCCGAGTACCCTTAAACTCACAATTTAGGAGCTTTTGGAACTATGAAGTCTTTCACCTCGCTTTGCCTTCTCGCTCTGATGTTGATCGGATCGGTTCCGGCCTACCCTCAGAAAGCGGCAGCCCCTTCGTTCAAGATCGAGTACGAGAAGTTCACGCTGCCTAATGGCCTGGACGTGGTCTTCCACATCGACAGGTCGGACCCGGTGGTCGCCGTTTCGCTGACCGCTCATGTCGGGTCGGCTCGCGAAAAGGCAGGCAGGACCGGCTTCGCCCACATGTTCGAGCATCTTTTGTTCCTCGAGTCGGAGAACTTGGGCAAGGGCGGGCTCGATAAATTGACCGCCCGCATCGGCGGCTCGGGGGCGAACGGCTCGACCAGCCGCGATCGTACGAACTATCTTCAAACGGTCCCGAAAGATGCACTCGAGAAAATGCTGTGGGCCGAAGCCGACAAACTCGGCTGGTTCATCAACACCGTGACC
>JAEZJR010000172.1 GCA_023415725.1 Acidobacteriota bacterium | reverse complement strand
GATCGAATCCGCCCCCAGCCCGCCGATCGATTGGTAAACCGGCCGTCCGTCCTTCATCAGCAGCGTCAAAGCCGTCGTTTGTAACGTCCGTCCCGACAATCCATTCGCCGCCTCCATCGCCTCCGCCGGCGCAACGCGGACGAGGGCCGGATCGATCTTCTCCACCGTCCCGCCTTCGACCGTGTTCGGCAAAGCGTACAAAAAACCGCTCACCGCCCACGCGAGTACCGGCACCGACACGAATATGCCGAGTATCAAATGCAATTTGTAAACGAATCTGTTCATTCAGGAAGACTATCCACTATTCACTACCGACTATCCACTTAATAAAAGGGAATTTGCAGCCCGGGGCCGGATGAGATTGAGTCTTCATCTGTGCTAATCTGTTGATGAAACAGTACCATGAGCACCCCGACAGTTACAGAGATCTTCAAACGTGCACTCGCCATCCGTGAAAAGAATCCGAACGGCAAGTTCGACGACGTCCGCTCGCAGCTGCTGAACGAATTCAAGGGTAATCCGTTCCCGGAAACTGCGTACCTTACGATCCCCGAATACGACAACGTCGTACCCGAGGAAGATTGGACCGCCGGCCTGCCGGTCGTGCTCCGCGGCATCCAGAACGAGGACTGGAACGACGTGATACACGGCATCATCATCAGCCTCGAACAGGTCGAGAACTATCCGAAGGAGTCGGGCCGCGAGGACGACCCGGCAAAGGAATGGCGCAATCGCCACAAAACGATCGCCGAGGCCGAAGAGAAGAACCTCGCCAAATGGATGCCCGAGGAACTAATGTCCCTCGCCCAGCGAAACGTGAAGAGCTAATAGCTAGAAGCTAAGTTTCAAACGGCGGCCCGGGCGACCTGGCCGCCGTTTCTTTCTAGACCCTGATCCGCATCCCGTCGAAAGCGATCTCGACGTTCAGTCCGTCGAGCAATTCCATCGCCTCATCCTCCCGTCCGTCCCATTCCGGATAAAGATGCGTAAGCACGATCCGCTCCGCATTGGCGAATTTTGCCATCTGCACGATGTGGCTGGTATCCAGATGGATCTTCACGGGCGTGTGTCGGACGAACGAACACTCCGCCAGCAGCAGGTCGACGCCGCGTGCGAAGACGGCGAGGTTGGTTGAATAACCCGTATCCGACGTGTAAACGAACGAACGCCCGTCATCCGCGTCGAACCGGATCGCGTGGCTGTCTTCAGTGTGCGGGGTAGAAAAGACCGAAGCGGAGAGCCCCGCTATTTCGAACTTCTTGCCAGCCTCGACCTCTATGATCTCCAAGGGGAACGGCTGCTTGAACAGGCCGTAATCGTAAGCCGAATCGAACATCTCAATGAGCTCGCGAAGGCCACGCGGCCCGAAAATTAACATCGGCTTCGTACGACCCTGCGTTTCAGGTGCGTGCTTCATGCCGAAGAGGAACGGCGCGAGCCCGCCGCAGTGGTCGAGGTGGAAATGCGAGATCCAGACCGCATCCAGGTTCACCCAATCGCAGCCTTCCTGAGCCATCCGATGCACCGTCGCTGCCGAACAATCCAGCAGTACCGACCCGCTGTCTGCCTGCAGCCAATAACCGGAGCTTGCCCGCCGCGGATGGGGAACGGATGATCCGGAACCAAGTACTATCAACTCCATACGACTAGTCTAACGCGAAACCCGGCCTCGGTTATGGTAGATTCGACTTCAATGGAAATAGTGGACATCCTGGCCGTTTTCGCACACCCCGACGATCTCGAACTTACCGTCGGCGGGACAATGCTGCGGATGAAGAGCCTCGGCTACCGTACCGGTGCTCTCGACGTCACCCGCGGCGAGATGGGCACGCGCGGGACCGTCGAGGGAAGGGCACAGGAAGCGATAGCCGCGGCCGAGATCTTGAAACTCGACCTCCGCGAGAACCTCGGCCTTCCCGACGGCCACGTCTTCGTTGATGACTACGCTCGCACCGCGATGGTGCGAGTTTTGCGCAGGCTCAAACCGAAAGTGATCTTCACGCACCAGCTCGACGATCCACACCCGGACCACGACCACATCGCTCACCTGGTGCGTGAAGCGGCACGTCTTTCCAGCATGCGAAACTACGATCCTGACTCAGGCCCCGACGCGATCCCGGTCGCTAAGGTCGCTCACAATATATTCTCTCGCTCCGTCCAGCCGTCCTTCATCGTGGACATCTCCGAATTCCTGGCCGATAAGATGGCAGCGATACGCGCCCACAAATCGCAGTTTTACGATCCGGGATCGGCGGAGCCGGAAACCCGCCTTACCGATAAACGCTTCCTCGACGAACTGGAGAACCGCTCAAAATACTTTGGCTCCCTCATCGGCGTCGAAGCCGGTGAGCCCTTTTACGTCCGCGAGGCGCTTAACATCTCTGATCCGATCGAACTCCTGTCCAGGCCGATGAACTTATACTCGTGATCCTCTGTTTCTACGCCTCTCTAGGGTAGAATAACCGCTTTATGGACGGAACCTCGCCCGAACAGATCGAACTGGAAAAGAAGCGTCGGGTGCTCGAGCGCCTTAAGGACAAACTCGCCGACCGAGAGGAGGAGATGGCGGACCTGCGGGCGGAATTGGAACAGTTCGAGGCTCGTTACTCGATGGAGGTGGCACGGCTGTACGCGGAGTTCGACGAGATCGAGGCCGAGATAGCTGAGGAAGAACTGAAGCTTGTCCCCGACGACGAAGAGATAAAGAAACGCGTCGAGGAACTCCGACGCCGCGCCGAGGAATCCGCCGCCCGTGCCGAGGCCGCGCACGAAGCAGAAGAATACATCCCGACCCCCGAGGCCAAGAAGGCGTACCACAATCTCGCCCGAGCCATCCATCCCGACCTTGCGCTCGACGAGAAGGAGAAGGAACGTAGGCACGGCCTAATGGCGGAGCTCAACCAGGCCTATTCCTCCGGTGATCAGAGGAAACTCGACAAAATGATCGAGGAATTACGGCACAGCCCTGATACGGTGAAGGGGGACTCGGTCGGCGACGAACTAGTCCGCGTGATCCGGCAGATCTACCAGGTGAACAAGCGATTTCGCGATTTGGAAAAGGAAAAAGCAGGAGCGGAGTCGTCCGAACTTTTCGAGCTTCGTATGAAGGCGAAGAGGGAAATGGCCGAGGGGCGGGATCTATTAAAACAAATGGCAGCGAGCACGCGATCGCACATCCTCAAGGCCTCGCGACGGCTCGAAAACTTGCGCAGCGTGAACGCCGCGCAGGAGGAGTACGTACAGGAAACGTACGGGCTGGACATCGAGGAATTCCGCTAGGTGTGGACTTCTGAACGGAGCGATAAAAAAGTCAGCGACCGGGCTTGACACCGTTTCGAACCCGTGACATTATCCTTGTTCGTTCGCCTCCCTTAAGTCGTTACAACTGAACCAGTAAGAGGAAGGCGAAGAGTAAAATATCTCAGGTTTCGCTGCTGATCGCTCCACGTGATTAGCGCGAAAAGGAGGGAGACGGTGTGGGAGACGTTTCCCTCTACTTCGTTTAAAGCAACGTAAAGCAGGCTGTTAGCCTGCTCTTTTGGTAGATGGATCTTATCTCAGATCGCCTCAGCAGCTGCGGCGGCAGAAGACCAAGCCCACTGGAAATTGTATCCGCCAAGCCAACCCGTAACATCGACGACCTCTCCGATGAAGTACAAACCCGGCACCCTTCGAGCTTCCATGGTCTTCGAAGAAAGTTCATCTGTCGACACTCCACCCAGCGTCACCTCAGCCTTATCGTATCCCTCAGTTTCGCGGAACCGCACCTTCCATTCGTTTAAGGCCGCGGCGGAAGTTTCCACCTCGCGGTCGCTCATTTGTGCGAGCGGCTTCGCACGGTCGTTCTGATTCAGCATTCGTTCGGCGACCTTCGCCGGCATAAGTTCCGCGAAGAAATTGTCCACGCGCTTTTTGTTCGTGCGATTCGATTCAAGGAGTGCGCGAGCGTCCTTACCAGGCAGCAGATCTATTTTAATCGGCTTAGCTGGGTCCCAGTAGTTCGATACCTGCAGTATTGCCGGGCCGGAGAGGCCGCGGTGGGTAAAAAGTATGTTCTCGCGAAAGCTCGCTCCGTTCGCGGTCACGAGTGACTCTACCGAAATCCCGGCAAGTTCGCGAAATCCTTCACCTTCGAAAACAAGCGGCACGAGCGACGGCCTCATTTCGACGATCTTCAAACCGAACTGCTTAGCGATGCGGTATCCAAGATCTGTCGCCCCGACCTTCGCGAACGAAAGCCCTCCCGTCGCGACGACGAGGCTGCACGATTCGAATTCTCCCTGATTCGTCCCGACCCGAAACGTTTCGCCCGACCGCTCAACGCGATCTACGCTGCATGCCGTTCGAACGTCAGTACGACCCGCTTCGCACTCCGCCATCAGCATGGCGACGATCTTTTTGGAACTCTCGCGGCAGAATAACTGCCCGAGTTTCTTTTCGTAATAGGGGATCTTGTGGCGGCGGACGAGCTCGATGAAATGCTGGGGAGTGTAACGGGCGAGGGCCGATTTAGCAAAGTGCGGATTGCTCGAGACGAAATTCTCCGCGCCGACGTTCAGGTTCGTAAAGTTGCACCGCCCGCCGCCGGAGATGAGGATCTTGCGGCCGACCTGGGCGTTCCTCTCTATCACCAGCACACGGCGGCCGCGTTTCCCCGCGAGCCCCGCACAGAACAATCCCGCCGCACCGCCGCCGATGATTATGGCGTCGAAATGCATCTAGGCAAGGTAGCGCTCTGCGATGACGTTCAGGTGATGCCGGACGTGCCCGGCCATGATGAACGCAAGAGCCCGAGCAGAAACCGGGTACCCGCTTGCCGTGCCCATCCGCTGCCAATCCGCTTCGTCCAGCGAATGCATCAGCCGAAGATTCGCGGCTCGAAGTTCACCGAATTCGCATAGCAGATCGGTGAACGAGCGCTCGTTCGCGTGCGACGTTACGATATAGTCGTCCTGCTCGAATCCTTCGAGCGGCGTGGCGTCGCCGCGAGCGATGCGGAGCAGGCGGTAGCCGAAGATTCGTTCACCGTCGAGCAGATGGCTGACCACTTCTTTGATCGTCCATTTCCCCTCCGCGTAAGCGTGCGAGCCGCGTTCCTCAGGGAAACCGGCGAACAGGTCGCGCGTTTCGCGGATCTGGCTCTCGAGTGTGCCCAGCAGATCTGAATCATCGATCAGCGAAATGTACTTCCCGTAGTACTCGTTATATTCCGACGCCTCGGGCCTCTTCAACGCGACGGTCTTCAATCCAGTTTGCATAGCGCCTATATTACCAAAAAGAGCATATTAGGCCGCATACCCGCTTCGCATCCAACCGTCCCTGTGTGCAATAATTTTCCAACTAAAACCCAAAGGAGTTCCTCAGATGAAAAAGTTCGTTTTCGCATTCGCCTTGTTCGCCATCGTCGCGATCGCCGGGGCGATCAAGTTCACCACCTACGCCAACGCCGGCGTCACCCCGACCGTCCCCGCAGATGAAAAAGCTATGAAGCTGGCCGAGGCGGGCACTTACAATTTCGACAAGGCTCACAGCTTCATCGGCTTCAAGGTCAAGCACATGGGCCTGATCGAGGTTCCCGGTTATTTCCGCGACTTCACAGGCACAGTCAATTACGACGCAGCCGACCCGTCAAAGTCGACGGTCCAGTTCACCGCGAAGATGACGAGCGTTGATACTGGTGTCGCCCCGCGCGACAACCACCTCCGGACCAAGGACTTCTTCGAAGTGGAAACTTACCCGGAAATGACGTTCAAGAGCACGAGCGTGGCGAAGAAAGGTAAGGGCTGGGTACTCACCGGCGACCTGACCATGAAGAGCGTAACGAAGTCCGTCTCGATCCCGTTCGACATTACTGGCTTCGTCCCGGGCGGGGAACGCAGCGGTGCGAAGATCGGCATCGCCGGCGAGACCACGATCAACCGCCGTGACTTCGGCGTCAACTATGGCGGCAATATGCCCAACGGCGTACCGACTTTGTCGGATGACGTCAAGGTGGTTCTGCAGATCGAAGCCGCCAAGGCCCGTCCGCAGGCTCCGGCTGCCCAGTAGTCTGGGTTAAAAAAGAGCGGGGCCGGCCCCGCTCTTTTTTATTCAATCTTCTTTCCTGCCAGCTTCGTCGAACGAGATGTCGTAGATCGCGTACTTCTCCCAATCCTTAAAGTCGAAATGCCACCACTCGTTCGGGTTGACCGTGAATCCGGCGTCCTCCATCAGCTTGCGGAGCAGTTCGCGGTTTGCGGTCTGTTCGGCCGTCCCGCCGGTGTAATCCGGTGATGCTCGTTCCGTGAACTCGTCATATCCGGACGGCATATCCACGAGTTTTCCCGTCTTCAGATCGAATATAGAAAGGTCCACCGCGCATCCGCGGTTGTGCTTTGATCCTTTAGCCGGGTTCGCGACGAACTTGCGCTTTTCCTCCGGCGTTACTTCCCAGAACAATTTCGTGATAGACCACGGTCTATACCCGTCGAAAATAACCAGCCCGAGACCGCGTTCACGCAGCTTCTTGTGAACCTTCGCGACGGCTTTCGCCGCGGGTTTTTGCAGGAACGCCCGAGCCTCAGGATAGACCTTCTTTCCAACGAAGTTGTCTTCGGTGGCGTAGCGGATGTCAAGCTTTATGGTGGGGTCGAGAGTGATGAGTTCTACCAATTTCGCCTCGCGCTTGTTCGGTTCCTTCGGCGGCCCCTCCTGAGCAAGGGCCTGAAATGAAAGGATAAGAAATAGAGCGAGGAGCGCAAGTGTCGATCTTGGAATTCTCATTTTCTAAGGCGATGTGCTTTCGGAGATGATACGCTAAAAATGAGGTTATGGAGCAAGCCTGCGAGAATCAGAGAGCGAAAGCGGGGCCGGGTATGAAATGGACCAAACGGCTTGGCACCGCAGCCTTTGTATTTTTCCTTATCAAAGGTTTACTTTGGCTCTTACTCCCCGCTCTGATCGCGTACTTTTCGCTTTAGTACCCGGCAAACTGGAGTTTGCCGGGTACTACTTAAGTGCATTGGTTTTCCCAACTCACTAAGGTTTCTCTTCTTTCGCGGGGGCCACATCCTCTTCACCGATCACAATGTCAGTGCCGAATTTCTGGTAGTTAGTGAACCGAATGACGTTGCGCGTTTCGTAGAGCTTCCCACCTTCCCGGACTGTCAGTCGCACGTCGGACAGCAGCGGCAGCAGGTATTTCTCGTCCGAGATCGTCTGCCAGTCATAGTCGATCACGCGGCGGGCGGCGGTGATCGGGAATCCCTCCGGGATTTCCGTGGCTTCGCTCTCGAGTTTCAAGACACGAAACGCTTCTCGATCGATCCAGATCCGTCCCTTCATCCCGGTGATCGTCGAATCGGTCGCGACTGCTCCCTTAGAAACGATCAATTGCTTCGCCTTGTCACGTTCGACACTGAATTCGAATATCACGGCGTTCCGACCTCGTATCACGTCAGTCTGAAGCGGTGTGAAATCGGCCTCGCTCTCCGGCTTGAAGATCTTCGCCAGCATGGTTACGAATTCGCCCGTCGAGCTTGACCCGCCGGCCTCCTCATAGCTGCCTTTCGATTGCGCGTTTTGTTGAATAGCACCGTTTATCGCGAGAAGGCGGTAATTTTCTTCACCCGATGAACGATAACTCACCCCGACCACGAGCCTGTCCTGCGTGCGGAAACTCCCCGTCCCCGCGAACCCTATGGAACGCTGGATCTGTTGCTTCACCACGAAATCCGGCATTTCCTCGACCGCGGCGAGTGTTTTCTGGCGGGTCTTCTCGATCAGCCCCGCGACCTCGATATGGGATGGGAGCTTCGCGGCCTCAGGGTTTTGTCGCCTACGCTCTGCCTCTTCAAGCGCCCGTTTCAGCCCATCGTCGTTGGAAGATTTCGACCGCGTAAGCCCGCGGATGCCGTCCGTCACGGTGAAATCGATCCCGCGGCGGCGCAGCGCGTCGACGATGTCGGATTTAGAGCCCGGATTCTTCTGCAGCCCGTACAGCATTCGAACGTATTCGGCCTGAGTGAGCGGTTTCTCCTGTCCGAAGGCGGTGAACGTGAAGACTAAAAGAATTATAAGGGAAGCGGCGAACTTCATTGTAGATATTGATGCCG
>JAEZJR010000336.1 GCA_023415725.1 Acidobacteriota bacterium | reverse complement strand
GGACCCATGTCCGGCCGGGTCTTGTTGCGAAAAGTAACAGCTCTTTTGACCGCCCGGTATGTGCACAGCAAACGTGGAAAATCCAGAAAAATGACCGTATCGGAGGCTGCAAGCCTGATCTCCATAGTGCCGCCGAAGTTGCCGTCCACGATCCATTCGTCACGTTTCACGAGATCTTCGACGTTTTCACGCCAAACGTCTTTGGGAGTTTCGGTCCAGCCTGGTTTCCAATAGAGGCGGTCCAGGTGAATGACGGGCAGGCCCGTGATCTCACCTAATTGTCTGGCGAGTGTCGATTTACCGGCACCGCCGGAGCCGATGATCGACACTCGCCGCATCTTCTCAATTACCCGATCTGGTAGAGCGCGCGCATTCCGGGGTACCTGGCCGATCCGCCGAGGTCCTCCTCGATGCGAAGCAGTTGATTATACTTCGCGATGCGGTCGGAGCGGCATAGGCTGCCGGTCTTGATCTGCCCGGCGTTCGTCGCGACGGCTAGGTCCGCGATGAACGTGTCCTCGGTCTCGCCGGAGCGGTGAGAGATGACGGCGGTCATATTGTTCGTCTTCGCGAGTTCGATCGCGTCGAGGGTTTCCGTCAGAGTGCCGATCTGGTTGACCTTGATGAGGATCGCATTCGCGGCCCCCTCCTCGATCCCACGCTCGAGGAACTTCACGTTCGTGACAAACAGGTCATCACCTACCAACTGAACCCGGTCGCCTACCTGGTCGGTGAGGCTCACCCAGCCGTCCCAGTCGTTCTCCGCCATGCCGTCTTCAATGGAAATGATCGGGTATTTGTCGCACCAACCGGCCCAATAGGCCGCCATCTCTTCGGAGCTCAATTCCCTCTTATCGGACTTCTTGAAGACGTATTTGCCGTCTATGTAGAACTCGCTAGCGGCCGGATCGAGGGCGAGCATGACGTTGTCGCCCGCATTGTAGCCCGCCTTCTCGATCGCTTCGAGGATCGTTTCGACAGCTTCCTCGTTCGATTTTAGGTTCGGCGCAAAGCCGCCTTCGTCGCCGACGCTGGTGGAATAGCCTCGCGACTTTAGCACCGACTTGAGGTTGTGGAAGATCTCCGCACCCATCCGAAGCGCTTCTGCAAAAGACTCGGCCCCTACCGGCATCACCATGAATTCCTGAAAATCGACGTTGTTATCCGCGTGTGCTCCGCCGTTTAGGATATTCATCATCGGGACCGGGAGCGTTTTGGCGTTGGCACCACCGATGTAACGATAAAGAGGCATTTCGAGCGATGCGGCGGCGGCCCGTGCGTTCGCGAGCGAGACGGCGAGGATGGCGTTCGCCCCGAGGTTCGATTTGGTCGGCGTACCGTCCAGCGCGAGCATCGTCTCATCGATGAGCGTCTGATCGAGGCAATCGAGGCCTTGCACTTCCGGGAATATCTTATCGGTCACGTTCTGGACGGCCTGCTGGACTCCCTTTCCGAGATAACGGAGTTCGTCCCCGTCGCGAAGTTCGACTGCTTCGTTTTCGCCGGTCGATGCCCCGCTCGGCACGGCGGCCCTGCCGGTGATTCCGTCCTCAAGGATCACTTCCGCTTCGATCGTCGGGTTGCCGCGAGAATCGAGTATCTCGCGGGCCCACACGTGTTCTATATAGCTCATCCGATGATGCCCCTTTTCAAAAACATTAGTGAATATTCGAAATTATTAATCTATCGCTATTTAGCGGGAAAAACAAAAAGGCGTCCTGAGCGGACGCCTTTTCGCCTATTCGGTGACAGTGGCTTCGGATTCGGCGTGGTTGGCCTCCATCCGAACGCGAAGTATGCGGCGTTTCTCTGCCTTTTCGATCCGGAAGATGTGTCCGTTGAATGGCACCGTGTCGCCTTCGTTCAAAACCTGCCCGGCCTCGGCCATGAGGAATCCAGCGATCGTGGTGTATGCCTCGGAGACGGGCAGATTAACGTCGAGGCGGCGGTTCAGATCGCGAACCGCGATGCTGCCATCCAGGACGTAGCTGCCGTCCGGTTGCTCATCTATCTGTTCGTTCACTTCTTCGTCGTGTTCATCGGAGATGTCGCCGACGATCTCCTCGAGCAGATCCTCGAGCGTGATAATGCCCTCGATGCCGCCGTGCTCGTCAACGACGAAACCGAAGTGGAACTTCTCTAGCTGCATCTGCCGCAAAACGTCTTCGAGCCGTGCCGTGTCGACGACGTAATTCGGCTTCTGAAGCACTTTTTCCAGCCGGAACGATTTCGGCCGCAGCATCGAGTTCAGTATGTCCTTAACATGGACGATCCCGATCATATCGTCGAGCGAACCACGGTAAACGGGCAGGCGGGAATAGCCCGTGCGCTCGAATGCGTTTGCCAGTTCTTGCAGCGTGCAGCTGTCCGAAACGGCGATGATCTCGGTGCGAGGCACCATCGCCTCCTTCACGGTCGTTTCGGAAAACTCGAACACCTGATCGATCAGCCGCTGCTCCTCGACATTGAGGTGGCCGCTTTCCTGCGATACGCGAACCAGCTGCCGGATCTCATCTTCCGTATAGCTAGAGCCGTGCTCGCCGGATGGATGAAGGCCAAATATTCTGACCGTCTTCGTGCCCGCCCAGTCCAACAAGCGGATCGGATAGTAGAAAACCTTGTAAAAGATCAACAGCGGCACTGCGATCACGAACGACACCTTTTCGGAAAGTTCGAGAGCGGCAGTCTTAGGGGCCAACTCACCGAATACGATATGGAGGAACGTGATCAGGGAGAAGGCGATAATGAACGAGATCGTGTGCAGCAGCGTCGGCGACTGGAGGGCGACGAAGCCTGTTACTTCGGCTATCCATCCCATCACGGGATCGAGGAGCGCGGCGACCGCAGGTTCGCCGATCCAACCTAAGCCGAGCGATGAGAGCGTTATACCCAGCTGAGTGGCTGATATATAAGCGTTCAGGTTGTTCAGCATCCCGAGGAGCCGAACAGCCGCTTTATCGCCGTCGGCAGCCAAAGCCTCGATGCGGGACTTGCGAACCGCGACGAGGGCGAACTCGCTGGCAACGAAAAAGCCGTTCGCGGCGACAAGAAGGGCCACTGAGATCAACCCCATGGTTGACCAAATATACGAAACCGGTTCAGCCGCAGCCGAGGGATCACCTGTTGAAAGAAGTAAGAATATACTAGCGGGGTCGTCCATCAATGATGTTATAGGCGGATATCCGCCCGGGAAAATGATTCGCGGTATTGGTCATTCTATCTGCGACCGCGTGTTTGATCGGATTATAGCATACAAAAACTAGAGTCCGGATTTAGTCATTGCACGCTCGCGTTCCGCGGCGTCGATCAGTTCCTGAATGATCATCCGGCAAGATCCGCATCCCGAACCGGCCCGGCGCGCATTTGAAACCTCCTCCACCGTCGCCGGTCTTTCGTCCGCAATGAACTGGACGATCGTGTCCTCCGAGATCCCGAAGCACGTGCAGACCAAGGCATTTTCGCCCACGAATTCGGCGACGACCCGGTTCCGGAGCTCAAGGAAAGCGCTTTTGACGGCGTCGATGACCGCTTCAAAACATCCCGCCCTCGCCGCTGTCACGGTACCGAACTTTTCTGCAAGCAAGCCACCGAGATCCTGCAAGCCGTGCAAATTTTCAAGCTCCGCTCCGGTCAGCGCCGAACAGGCCGCCTCCGCCGCCGCGACCATGAATCCGCATCCGTTGGAGCGGAAACGCGCCGCCGAAATTACTCCCGAGTCTTCACCCACTTCCACGTATACCTGGACGAACCCGCCGCAGTCGAAGTTCACAGCGCGGCCGGAAGCGGCACCCGGTAGGCTGCCCGCGTGCTCTGGTCTCTCAAGCGCCTCCGTTATCGCATCCGGGTAAACGGCCATACGAAGAAGCTATGTGCGATCGGCGGGAAAGTAAAGAGCCGTGGCGATTTATCAGTTTGCCGACGTTTCGGTAAAATAGCGTTGATGAAACTTCTCGTTATAGGTTTGGGATTGCTCTGTGTGGCCCTTTCAGGCTGCGGGGCCGCGCCGCCGGTCGCGGTGGGAAACAAACCAGTGTCGGTGAATGATCAGCCGATGAAGGATGCTCCTTCGCGGCCGCTCAAACCGATCGCCGAAATGAATTGGACCACCTTCGAGGGCACCGTCCAGAAACTTAAGGACTTCCCCGGGAAGGTCGTTATTCTCGATTTCTGGGCCACTTACTGCCCGCCCTGCATCGAGGAGATCCCGCACCTCATGGAACTCAAGGCTCGTTACGGGGAAGACCTGGTGCTGATCGGGCTTCACGTCGGCGGTGAGGAAGACAGGCCGAAGGTTCCTGAATTTGTCGAGAAGCTGGAGATCAACTACCCTTTAGCAACTCCGGAAGATGCCTTGACCTCTTTCATTTTCGGCCAGGAATCCGCGATCCCGCAAACAGCAATCTTCGACCGCAGCGGGAAACTCGTCAAGAAGATCGTCGGTTTCAGTCCTGAGATCAAGAACGACCTCGACCGAACTATCGAGCAGACGGTCGCACAAAAATGACCGCGCAGATGGAAACAGTTCACCAGCGGTCGGCGGGCGGCGTTGCGTGTCGTGACGGAGAGGCGGGCCGCGAGATGGTGGTCATCAAGACCACCGAAGAGGGCCGCTGGCAGCTCCCGAAAGGGATCGTCGACCCCGGAGAGACCGCTGAACAGGCCGCCCTCCGGGAAGTGCGCGAGGAGGCCGGGATCAACTGCGAGCTTGTGGAACCGATCGACACGATCGAATACTGGTTTGTCGCCAGCTACGATGGACCGAAGAAACGCTATCACAAAAAGGTCTCGTTCTTTCTGATGAAATATATCTCCGGCGACGTCGCGGACCACGACCACGAGGTAACAGAGGCTCGGTGGGTTCCGTTCGATGACGCGATCCGGATGCTTGCTTTTAAAAACGAGAAGGACGTGGTCGAAAAGGCTCGTCAGATGGCACAGGCCTGAGCTAAATTTATGCGCGACATCCCCGTCGGTAACGGCTCACTTCTCGTAACGTTCGACGACAAGTACCAGATCCGCGATATCTACTTCCCTCATGTCGGGCAGGAGAACCACACGCAGGGCAAACCGTGCCGGTTTGGCGTTTGGGTGGACGGCTCATTTTCTTGGGTATCGGATGAAGGGTGGCAACGGTCTTTAAAGTATCTGCCCGAAACGCTGGTATCCGACGTCACGCTGACTCACGAAACACTCGCCGTCGAGATCCATTGCAACGACACCGTAGCGAGCCACGACAACGTCTTCCTCCGCCGAGTACGCGTTATTAACAAGGCAGAGAAAGATCGCAACTTTCGGATCTTCCTGCACCACGACTTCCGCATCTACGAGAACAATTTCGGCGACACCGCATTTTACGATCCGGAAACGAATTCGCTGATCCATTACAAGAAGCACCGGTATTTCCTGATCAACACTGAGCCTCATTTCGATTCGTTCGCCACAGGCCGCAAAGCCTTTCAGGGACGCGAAGGCACCTGGCGCGATGCCGAGGACGGCGAACTGCAGGGCGGTGCGATGACGGAAGGGTCGGTCGATTCCACGATCGGGATGCACTTCAGCATTGCGGGGGGAGGAGAGGCTGAGTTTTACTATTGGATAGCCGCGGGAACGTCCTACCAAACAGTAGCCGAACTGGATAAGTTGGTCCGCGAACAACCGCCCCAGAAATTTCTCGATTACACCGGCAATTACTGGCGTGCCTGGGTGAACAAGAATGAAACCAGGCTCGACGAACTGCCGAACGATGTGGTCGAGCTCCATAAGCGTTCGCTGCTGCTCGTACATACACAGATCGACCGGGCCGGGGCGATCCTCGCCGCCAACGATTACGACGTCACCGAGCGGGCGACCGACCATTACAGCTATCTCTGGACACGCGACGGAGCCTTTGTCGCAAACGCACTCGACCTTGCCGGGTATTCTCATCTTACGCGCAAGTTCTTTCGTTTCTGCGGAGAACTCGTGCACAAGGAAGGATATTTTCTGCAGAAGTACAATGCCGACGGGACGGTCGCTTCCGGTTGGCATGCTTCATGGGACCCGTACCGAAAGCAAAAGCTGGTCCCGATCCAGGAGGACGAGACGTCTCTCGTTCTCTGGGCCCTTTGGGAGCATTACGACCGTTACCGGGATATCGAGTTCGCCCAGAGGATCTACCGTCAAATGACGATCCCGTGCGCGGATTTCTTAGTGAGTTACCGTGACGAGGAAACTGGCCTCCCGCTTCCAAGCTGGAACCTCTGGGAAGACCGCCACGGCGTGCATACCTTCACTTGCGCGACCGTTGTCGCAGGCTTGAGAGCGGCGGCCAACTTTGCGGCGCTTTTCGCCGAGTACGACAAAGCACTCGAATATCGCGACGCCGCGGCAAAGATGGTGGATGCGATGAAGGAGCATCTTTTCAGCAACGAACTAGGGCGGTTCGTGCGGTCGCTGCAGACCAACGGCGACGCCCTGGAACCTGACGCAACGGTTGATGCTTCCCTGTTTGCTATTTTTTATTTTGGATGCTTCGCCGCGGATGACCCGGTTGTCGAGGGCACCATGAAGGCGGTGAAGGATCAACTTTCGATAGATCTCGGCATCGGCAGATTCAACAATGACGGATACATGCGGGTCTCGGAGAGTATTACCGGTAACACCTGGTTCATCTGCACGCTGTGGTACGCGGAGTATCTGATAGCGAAGGCACGCTCCCGAGATGGTCTGTCGGAGGCGATGGATGTGATCCGATGGGTGGTAGACAAGGCTTTGCCGTCTGGTGTGCTTGCCGAGCAACTTGACCCGCTCACCGGGACACACGTGTCCGTTTCCCCACTTACGTGGTCGCATTCAACATTCATCGCTACTGTGATGAGCTACTTGAAGAAATTCCGCGCTTTGCCGTCCTGAATTTCAACTCGATTCCCTGCTGGTTTAATATTTATCAAATGAGAAGAGCGAAGATCCTTGCGACGCTGGGGCCAGCGTCGAGCAGCCCGAACGTGATCGAATCGATGCTGACCGCCGGTGTGAACGCCGTGCGCATCAACATGTCACACGGCACGCACGATGAACACACCGCTGCCATCAATAACGCCCGTTCCGCGGCACAAAAACTCGGGGTCCCGTTATCGATCCTGGTCGATCTTTCCGGTCCGAAGATAAGGACCAGACATTTGAAGGACGGCAAACCGGTCGAGCTCGTACCGGGCGAAAAGATAATCATCACCACCCGCGAAGTCGAAGGCTCGGCCCAGGAAGTGGGAACGAATTTCGCTGAATTGCCAGAGTCCGTAAAACCCGGCGGGACGATCCTCCTGGACGACGGTGCTCTCGAGTTGAGGGTGGAAGAGGTCAATGGCACGGACGTCGTTGCCCGCATCATCGTCGGTGGAACGCTTAAGGAGCGTAAAGGTATAAATCTCCCAAACACGCCCCTGCCGATCCCTTCCATGACGGAGAAGGACCACGAGGACCTGATCTGGGCGATGGGGCAGAATGTCGATTACATCGCCTTATCCTTCGTTCGAACCGCTCAGGATTGCCGCGAGGTGAAAGAGCGGATCAAGGAACTCAATACCCGCGAGATGGGCCGGGCACTGTTGGTCGCCAAGATCGAAAAGGCCGAGGCGATAGAGAATCTCGACGAGATCATCGCCGAAACCGACGGAGTCATGGTCGCCCGCGGCGATCTCGGTGTGGAAACCAGCGTCGAACTGGTACCGGTCTATCAGAAGCGAATGATCTCGAAGGCGGTGGCGGCGGATAAGTTCGTGATCACCGCGACGCAGATGCTGCAGTCGATGATCGAGAACCCGCACCCGACGCGGGCCGAGGCTTCTGACGTGGCCAACGCCGTTTGGGACGGCACGGACGCCGTTATGCTCTCAGCGGAAACTGCCTCGGGCGATTATCCGGTCGAAGCGGTCAGGACGATGGCGAGCATCATCGAATCGGCCGAAACACTGAAAGCGACCGAACTCAGGAGGCCGGTAAAACTCTCTCAGCCGCCTAGCGGCCGAACCAGCCAGGCTCTCTGCAAAGCAGCTCTTTATGCAGCCCGCGAAGCGATGACCGAGAAGGTCGCGGTCTTTACCGAATCCGGCCTGATGGCAAGGCGGCTATCGAGTTTCCGGTCCGGGCTCACCACCTTCGGGCTAACCACCTCGACCGACGCGTACAATCAACTTTCACTTATCTGGGGCGTGCAGCCGTTCGTGCATGAAACGCCGTGGTCAACGCGTGAGATGCTGAAGATCGGGGAAAAAACGCTTCTCGACGCCAACACGGTCAAGGATGAAGAAACGATCGTCATGATGGCCGGTCGACTCTCCGGGCTTGGTCTATCGAGCTCCGTTATCATGTGGACGATCGGCGAAGACGTGCCGAAGAGATGATCCTAATGCGTTGGTTATCCGACCGTCGTGCCGAAGAGTTTCCCGACAACGGCGGTCGCGATCATCGCCATCGCTCCCCAAAAGAAAACACGCATAGCGCCCACATAGATGTTGGCCCCACCGGCCCTGGCCGCCACCGCCCCGAGTATGGCCAGCGACACCAGCGATCCGGCGCCGACGACGGGGATTATATAGCCGACCGGCACAAACATTGCCAACAATAGCGGGAGCACAGCCCCCGCCGCAAAGCTGATCGCTGACGAGAATGCCGCCTGCACGGGCCTGGCCTTCGTCTCCTCTATGATCCCGAGTTCATCCCTAACGTGGGCGGCCAGAGCGTCGTGCTCGGTCATCTTTAAGGCCACCTCGCGTGCAAGTCTGGGGTCAAGCCCGCGCCGGATGTAGATCCCTGCCAACTCCATGAGTTCGCCATCGGGGTCCGCGGCCAACTCCCTTGTTTCTTTCTCAATATCGGCCTTTTCGGTATCAGCCTGGGAATGAACGGAAACGTATTCGCCAGCGGCCATCGACATTGCGCCGGCGACCAAACCGGCAAGTCCGGCGATAAATATTGCCGACCGTTCCCCCTCCGCCGCGGCCACACCGATGATAAGGCTTGCGGTCGAGACGATCCCGTCGTTTGCACCCAAGACCGCAGCGCGCAGCCATCCTATACGTTCCGACCTGTGATACTCGCGGTGTCGCATCTATTTGAGTTTATAGGAATTACACGTACAGCGCATCAAGCGCGGTCAGGAGTGGAAACGTGATGGAACGTTCTCTCGTCCCCATCGAAGAGTGCGGGCCATCCAGACAAGTTCGTCGAGGAAACCCGCCACTCGCTTTTCGTATGCAGGATCCAGCAGTTCGCCTTCGGTACCGAATTTTGAGGCTACTTTGGGAAAGTTCAGATCTGTGAAGCTAACTGCAAGGCCGAGTTCGCGGACCATCGGCACCATCGCCTCGATCACGCGCGTCCCGCCCCACGGCCCTGCTGAAACGCCGACGAACGCGACCGCCTTATGAATGTATTCCTTCAATAGAAGGTCGAGAACGCTCTTAAGAACACCAGGGTATCCGTGGTTGTATTCTGGGGTCACTATGACAAGGCCGTCAGCACGGGTCACGGCGGATTTCCATTCGGGAAACCGATCACCGATCATGGTTCCGTAGTCGTCGCGAGGAAGAGCGAAATCACGAACGTCGAAGAAGGCAGCCTCAAGATCATCGCGAAGCTCCATCTGCGAAAAAACCCATTTCGCAACGGTCTCGCTTTCGCGGTCCTTTCTGTTAGTTCCCAGCAGCAAGGGAATGAAAAGCTTTTCGTTCGCCATCGATCGTATATGCCCTCGGGTTTGAAATTTATTTCGATTGAGGAATACTAAACCGTGCCCGATTCCCTTTCAAATCCATTCCCGGTCTGGACCCTGCTTTTCCGGCGCACGCCCGGCGATAAATTCTCGCCCGGCGATCAGCAAATCGAGGAAGCCGACGCCGACGCGGCGAAGATCAGGTGTCCGCATTGCGAATGGAGACCGACGTACTCCAGCAAATGGACGTGCTGGGATTGCGATCACCCGGAGTACTTCTATGGCGGTTGCGGTTCGCGCTGGAACACCTTCGAAACTGAAGGCCTATGCCCGATGTGCGGGCATCTGTGGAAGTGGACGGCCTGCCTGCGATGCGGCGAATGGGCCCTGCACCGAGACTGGTATGAATGATCACTCGATGCTGGACGTGAGATAGGCAGCGATATCCGAGACGAACTGGTGTACTGACGCCTCAGCGATCCGGTTCCCGATGGCGGCGTCAATTGCACCACCTAAGGCCCCCAGCGGCGGCTCGTATTCTCCGACAAGATCCAGTTCCGTTTCTGTGGGGGTTAGCGGAAACGCCGTCAGCACCGCCGTCATCAGCGGGAACAGGCCTGGCATCCTCGATGCCTTCCATTCCATCGTCACTCTGGTCGATTCGGGTGCCGCTTCGGTCCGGCGGGTACGCTCGACACTTTTTATCGAGATCTCGATCTCCCTCCCGACCTCTACGCCTCCGATGTTCACGTGAAGGGCGGAAGCGACCTTCTCAGCCCGTAGAGCGGCGGCTCTGGTTGCGTTTCGGAAAACCACTTGTGCGTTCCATTCCAACAAAGAGTGAACACGCTCATACGGCTTGTTGACGAAGTCGAAAACCCGGATCGGTACGATCTTGCTCATCTTTGATATGTCAGCCTAATTTTGGGGCTTATTCGAGGCCTTCGCCTCCCTGTCGAAGGGAAGGGCGGATGCCCGTGATTTCCGGTGCCTGGCGAATGTTTGCGGGGTCGAATGATCTCTCGAGCCCGCCCGCATTTATCCACCTTTCGATAATATCGGCCGAAGCGCCTAAAGAAGTTAGATGCTCGCAAAGGCCATCCCTTGTGAATTCGTGTATCTCCATACCGTCATCCGTTCGGCGAAATCGGACGTTTCCTAAGATCACGGAAGCTCCATCAGGCCCGCCAGTTCTGAAATAGAGCCGATCGTTGAAGGGACTATATTCCCGCGAAAACACCTCGTACCGCTCTTCATACAACGCCGCGTCGACAGGGTCAGTAGACAGACGGCACGGAACGTAAACAGGCGACGGAACGAAATCGTACCAAATAACGTGGGAATGTTCGACAGGCTCGACCTCGATCCTCGCCTCATTGGAATTATCAACAAAGAATTCCCCATTAACCGGAACCGGGCGGTGAGTGAGCATGCATGTATCCGCGAGCCAGTCTTCCCCATCGATCCGGACCTTGACTGTGCCATGGTTGATCATCCCCAGATCGTACATCGAACCCGCAACTCGGCGTGCGTCGAACCCTAATGAACGCAACAGCGTGCAAAGTGCGTTGCTCGAGGGCCAGCACGTTCCGCCGGTACCATGCTCCAGCCAATTTTCAAAGAATTCGAAAGCGGAAAGCCCGCTGAGACGCCCGCCTCCGCTGAGGTCGATCATCTTGCGGATGTTGTCGAACGGGACCTCGCGGCACCAGGCAGCGTAGAGCTTGAACAGACCATCCACAGAAACCGGCATCTCTCCGAGAATGCCCAATGCCAACCGAACCCGCGTCAGCAGACCGTCACCGAGTAAAGGATCTGTTACATGATGGTCCGGAAGGATCGTGCTATCTCTCATTGCGAACTTCTGGGAGAGGTTCCGTAAATTCAGGTTAGGGAATGCTCATCCTCGTAATATCGGGCTTCGATCTCGTTGCCGTCCGGGTCGTAGAAATACATCGAGATACCGTCGCCTCGGGCACCCCAATTCCGCGACATATCGCGGTGGAGTTCGACGCCAGCAGCCGTTAATCGCCGTCGCAATGCCGACCAGTCAGAAAACCCCAACGATATGCAGAAGTGGTTAAGATTGCTGCGCTTGCCCTCCGCTGCCTGACCGCCTTCCCACATTCGCGGAGGGAAAAGATCGATGACGGTATTCGCGTTAATTCGGACTGAGGGAAATGGGACGCTGCCGGATTCGAATTCCGGTACACGCTCGGCGTAGAATTGGAGAATGCTCGTGTAAAAGTTGAGCGAGGTGGAAATTTCCCGGACGTTCAGGACGATATGGTCGAGCAGAACGTCCATCTATTCCGTACTGAGCACCTGGGCGACCGTTTCCTTCTTCAGGCCTTTGCCGCCGCGTTTGTTGAAGTCGGACAACGAGATCTGCGGATCGCGCCAGGCGTCAAGGTGGCCAACCTGATGGACGCACTGGATCGTACATGTGGGCGCACACCATTTCTCAGTAATGTACTCGCGCTCCATGTCCTGGTGCGTGTACTCGAGTAGCGGGATGCCCGGGGTGCCCCGCTGCTGCGAACACCAGTTAACCATGCCGAGCTCATCGACGTAGAGGTAACGGGCGCCGGCTCGGCAGCGCCATTCGTATTCGCCGCCCTCGACGAGTTGGTCCTGGAACCAATTCCAGCGGGCGTACGAACGGGCCCCCTTCTTCTTGATCTCGTAATAGACTTCCTTTTCGCGGTCGGTCAAGCCCTTATTCAAGCCATCGCCGTCGTGGATGACGCCGACCGTCGACGAGAAGCCAAGTTCGCGGGCACGGTTAGCGATGATGAGAGCTTCCTCAGGGTTTGCGACACCGCCCCCGACGACCGAGTTGATGTTCACCTTGAACTTCGCGTGTTCGCTGAGATTTACGAGTTTCGCGTCGAGCACCTTGAGACTCTTCTTCGAAACGTCGTCGGGAGTAACGTTGTCGATCGAGATCTGCAGGTAATCGAGCCCGGCCTCGTTGAGTTTCTTGATCTTATCGACCTGGAAGTAGTAGCCGTTCGAAATAAGCCCGGCGATCATCCCATGGTGGCGGATGCGGGCGATTATGTCGTAGATGTGCGGGTGCATCATCGGTTCACCGCCGGAGATCGTGATCACCGACGAACCGAACTCCGCGAGCTTATCGATGCGCCGAAGCATCTCCTCGATCGGCACAGGCTCGCTCGTTTTATCGTACTCGTTGCAGTATGTGCAGGCGAGGTTGCACCGCCGCATCGGCACGATGTGCACCAACACCGGATGCTTCGTCGAGGCGAACGCACGCACCGTGTGCCTCACCCCACGCGTGAACCTGCTGAAACTGCTTGCTTTAGGCATACTGCGAACGAATTATGAGCTCTGCTCAAACGCTTGATTATAAGGTTTGGATTAACCGTTTTCAAACCAGCAAAAAGCCCCGGCCAATGTCGGCCGGGGCCACCTTTTGCTGGACAGCTGTCAGCCCTGAATGATCTTCGTATTCTTGGGCGGCTTGATCGCGAATACGTCGGCTTTCACAGTTGCATTCCGCTCGATATTCGTGAGCTGAACGGTGGTGGAATCGTTATTTTTCTCGATAACCTTCGCCTGGACGGGCATGCCGTTCGTATCGACCCAGAGATCGGCCCCTTTGTAGCTGGTGGGGTTCTTCGGAGTCAATTGAATATGCCAGGTCTTGACCGAGCCGTTCACTGTCTCTTCGCCGATGTAAGCCACGTCGTAATTCGCTTTGAGCTGAGTCCGGTTCATGCTCATGAAGGCGAGGGCTCCGCCTGCGGCGGGATTCCCTTTCGCGCTGTCCACCTTACCGATTATCGCCTGCTCAAGGCGCGGGCGGTACAGAATGTACTGGCCGCCGCCGACCGCGAGTTGCTCAACAACCGGCTTCGCCCAATCGATCCGGACCTTGATCTGCTCTTTCGAAGCAGCCGGCAGGTATTGAACATTGCCCTCGTAGAGGTCATATTCATCGAGTTGAGCATTGTGCTTGCTCATCTTGATGCCCGCCTTGAGGGATTTAAGGCTCTTGTTGTTCGTATCCATCCGCTTCAGGATCTCCGGAAGCACGCCCTGTGCGTTCGCCGAGACGGCGGAGAACACGGCGAACACGAACGCCATCATCAAAATCGAAACCAGTCTTTTGTTCCCTCTCATAAGTCTCCTAATAGTTAGCCGGGTCAGCGAATATCGATCTCGTAAACCGTCTCGCCCCGTGCGTTTCGCTTTTCTCGCCAGCCAACAACTATAGCCTCCGGGTTACCGCTTATCTCTCTAACGCGTTGCTGGAGGATGTTTTTCTCAGGCGAGAAATCAGAGGATTGGACGATCAACCGGGATGTTTGGGTTGCAAGCCTTTCCCTTTTATCGAACCACGTTTTCGGGGTTAAAAAAATAAAAGCCACGATCAGGAGACAAAAAATAACATAGACGGACGTCTCCCGGCTGTAGCTCCAAAGGATGAATTTTTTCAGTAGTCCCATCGACTCCGATCAACTGACAACTGATAACTTACAACTGAAAACTGTTGGAAACAAAAGCCCTGGGCAACCCCTCAGTCCTCGACCAGGTGCCCGTCGCGCATGCGGATCGTGCGGGAGCAAACGGCGGCAGCTTCAGGGTTGTGAGTGATCATGATGATCGTCTGGTTGTATTTCTCGTTCAGCTCGCGGAACATTTCCAGCACGATCTCGGAATTCTCGGTGTCCAGGTTCCCCGTCGGCTCGTCGGCGAGGATGATCGCCGGCCTGATGATCACGGCCCGTGCGAGGGCAACACGCTGCTGCTCGCCGCCGGAAAGCTCAAGCGGTTTGTGGTGCATCTTGTCTTCCAGTTTCAGCAGCCGCAGAATCTCCCTGCGGTTCTCGGAACTTCCGCCTCCGTTGCCGGTATGGATCTTCTCGGCGAGCTTCAAATTACCTTCGGCCGTGAGGGTCGGAAAGAGGTTAAATCGTTGAAAGACGAAGCCGATCTTGCGCCGGCGGATGTCGGTCCGCTGGGCATCGGAAACCTTTGCGAGATCCTCGCCGTCGATCAGTATGGAGCCGGAAGTCGGGCTAAGCAGGCCACCGAGCAGGTGCAGCAAGGTCGATTTCCCGCAGCCCGACGGTCCCATAATAGCGACGAATTCGCCTTCCTTAACGTCTATTGAAACGCCCCTGAGGGCGGGGACCTCTATCTTCCCGATCTTATAAGATTTGGTCAGATTCTCGGTCTTGAGTATCGTATTCATCAAAAGGATCTACTGATACCGCGAGGCGGTCTTGGGGG
>JAEZJR010000326.1 GCA_023415725.1 Acidobacteriota bacterium | reverse complement strand
GCCGAATGCCGACCGCATACGAACCCGATATGGAATCTGCAAAAGAGAAACTGAAGAAACTGACCGCGTCGAGCGAGGAACCGGCGTTGACCGACACGGAGATCGATGAACTGATCGCCGCGAGCGGAAGGGCGGATGCGGAAGGGAACGGCCCCGCAAGCGAGGGTTGGACACCCACCTACGATCTGAATTCCGCGGCCGCCGAAGGCTGGATGCTCAAAGCTGCAAGGTCGGCCAACTCGACCGAAACGGACCCCGATTCGCTGGCGGTCACTTCCCGCGTCTTCGAAAACTGCATCCGAATGGCGAAGTTCTTCTCACGAAAGCGTGCGGGGAGCGTAAGAGTGACCTGACGTCGGCCCCGATCGCGATCGATGCGCAATCGAATGGCACGAGCACTTCGCGACAGATCGTGAAGTGCTCAGGCCGAAAATTTATCTCGAGGCCCGCCGGGCCCTGTCTAGTTTTGTCGCTCCGGCCGTTGGGTCGGTCGAGGTTGCCGATCATTTGCGGCAGGGGCCGTCGTGTTGGTGTTGGTTTGAGCCGGGGCGTTCTGGTTCGGGTTTTCGCGTCGGGAGCGGCGGGAGTTTTCGCGGGCGGCGTTTTGGTAGAGGGAGCGGATGCGGTTCTGCTCCATCATGTCGGCCTGGCGTTCGAGTATTTGGACGGTGCGCTCGAGCGAGGGGAGCTGGCGGCGCATGAAGGTGACGATCTGGGCGACGTTCGGGTCGTCGGCGTATTCGGCGATGAACTCCCGACCGGCGTTGAGGGCGGTCGATTTTGCCGAGAGCTCGTTGCGGCTGAAATTTTGCGCAAAGGCGAGGTAGAGGCTTTCCTGCTTGGCGACCTTGAGGCGGAACTCGCGCTCGACGGGGTTGATGGCCGTGCGGATCGCCTCGATCAATTCGTCGCTCGCTTCGCGAAGCTGCAGTGCCCACTCTTCCTCAGGGGTGAGAACGAAATCGACGCCGCGGGCCTCGACGGCCGCGATCAGCTCGCGGTTGGTCGGCGCGATCAACGCTTCTGATTCCTCGGCACGCGTGAGCATGCTGCGCACCTCGGCCAAGGTCACGGGGCCTTCCGGTTTGGCTTGCGCAAACGTCAGGCCGGCGAAAACGTTGAGGAGAAGAAAAAAGCGTAACAAAGCCCGGTACAGCATTTTTCTCAAAGGGAAGAGGTTACCGATGATTTTACCACGACACGCAACGGCTTGGCCGCGATTTTGAGGCGTAAGTGCGAGAAGGGGCCATCCGGGGGGATACTTCCGGTCCCTTTCTCGCATTTGTGGAAATGTGTCTTACTGTTTCCCCTTCGCGAAGGTTTCTTTGCTCTTCGCCATCGATTTGGTCCTGATCAGTGCGTAACCGGCCGTATCGAGCTGGTTCCAATCCCCGATCTTTTTGTAAAGATCCAGAGCGGTCTTGCCGTCGCCGACACCCTCTGAAGCGGCCGCGCGGTAATACCAGACCATCGGGTCGTTCGGGTTGGCTTTGGCGAGGAACTCGTTCGCCTTGGCGTAGTTCTTCTGCTTCAGTTCGACGTAACCCGCCGCCATGTTCAGGTTGCGCTCCTGGTTGGGGTTCTTGGTCGTGGCCACGTGCGACCGGGCCTTGTCCAGTTCCGCCCGTGCGGCGTCGAACTCCCCGCGTGCCGCAAGGTATCGAGCCTGCTGAAGGCTGGTCGCGAAGCTCCGGTTCCCCGCCGTGGCGGCCGGCAGCGAAGGGTCACTCGCTAGTTTCGCCGCCATATCGTACTGCTTCGCCGCGGCGTCCAGATCGCCGTTCTCGACGTAGATGAAGCCGGCAAGATTTCTCAGATCCAACATCGTCTGAACGTCGCCGGCCTTTTCCGCCAGGGCGATCCGCTGCTCGTTCACCTCCATCGCTTTCGGGAGATTCCCCTCGGCGATGTAGGAATTCATCATGGAAGACAGGGCCTGGTCGCGGAATCCGTCGTTCGGGGCTTTGTCGTACATCTGCTGGTACATCTCACGAGCCTTGGCGTAATCGCCCTTGTACCCGTAATCGTTCCCGAGCCCGCGATACGACGCGATGAACGTGGGATCCTTCGAGAGAGCCATGTTGTACTGCTTGATCGAATCGTCGAACTTGCCGGTCTTCATCAGCATCTCGGCGTAGGAATCATAAGGGTTGGGGTTATTCGGGATGAGGGTTATGTAGGTCTTGAACGCCGCCTCGGCTTCGGGGTACTTGCTCTGAGCCATGTAGGCGTAACCGATATTATTGTAGGCAGGGGCGTACTTCTTATCCACCATCGTCGATTCTTTGAAATACCGCAGCGCGGTCGTTGTGTCGCCGATGCCGTTGTAATACTGGCCCATTTCCGTGAGCACATGTTTGTCTTTGGGGTGCATCTTCATGAGCTTTTCGAGGTGGGCGAGACGTCCGGCGGGGTTGCCGTCGTTTTGCTCTTTGACCGCGAGGATCCACTCGCGCTCGCCGGGCGAGACCTTGTCGGCGAGGCTGACGACCTTTTCGAGATTACGTCGAAATTCCACGTTGTTCTGCCCGGCAAAAAGGTAGCCGAACGCGAAATTAGGATCCTTCTGGATCGCCTGATCGAACAGCGTTCCGGGGTCTTCGAGGTTCTCCGCCTTTTCCATTCCTTGTTTGAACAGTGCGACGGCCTCTTTGGACCCGGTTAGCGGCATATCGCCGGACTGAGCGAATGCGGCGGGCGCAAACGCGGCGAATAGTAAGGCTGCGACAAGATGTGCGGATCGCAGCCCGCGATTTGAGATCTTCGTGAACATTATCAACTCCTATTGCGAGACGATTTCGAAGGCGGTCGACCGGCCATGCTGGGGTGCCGAGACCGCTTCGTGGCGGGGTTGGTTTTTGGGTTTCGCGCGGACTATATCACTTTTTGAGCAAGAGGCAAGACCAATTCGCAGATTTACGGGCTGTTTTTGCCCTGATTTTTGCCGTTGTTCAGCGTTTATGACAGAATATCGTTTTTATTTCAGACTAATATTCTAGACAGGAAGGTATAAGAATGGCTGGAAGACATAAGGTTACGGTCGTCGGGGCCGGGAACGTTGGGGCGACGGCGGCGCATTGGATCGCAGCGAAGGAGCTGGCGGATGTGGTGCTGGTAGACATCGTCGAGGGCGTGCCGCAGGGCAAGTCGCTGGACCTGGCGCAGGCCGCGCCGATCGATGGCTTTGACGTCAAATTGGTCGGGGCCAACTCGTACGAGGAGACGGCCGGTTCGGACATGGTGATCATCACCGCCGGTCTGCCGCGCAGGCCCGGGATGAGCCGCGACGACCTGCTCAAGACAAACAGCGACATCGTCGGGCAGGTGACCGACCAGGTCGCGAAGTACTCGCCGGATGCGTTCATCATCGTCGTATCGAACCCGCTCGACGCGATGACGCAGGTGGCGTTCCGCCGCTCCGGTTTCCCGAAGAATCGCGTTATGGGCATGGCCGGCGTACTCGACGCGGCCCGCATGCGCTGCTTCCTCGCCGAGGCGCTGAACGTCTCGGTGGAGAACGTTACGGCGTTCGTGCTGGGCGGCCACGGCGACACGATGGTGCCGCTGCCGCGTTACTCGACCTGCGCGGGCATCCCGATCACCGAACTTCTACCGGCTGACCAGATCGAGCAGATCGTCACGCGCACCGCTAACGGCGGAGCCGAGATCGTCGGGCTGCTGAAGACCGGTTCGGCATACTACGCACCGTCACTCGGGGCCGTTGAGATGGCCGAGGCGATCCTGAAGGACAAGAAGAAGATCCTGCCGTGCGCTGTTTTCCTCGAGGGCGAATACGGCGTCTCGAACCTCTTCGTCGGCGTGCCGGTCAAACTCGGCAAGAACGGCGTCGAGCAGATCATCGAGATCAACCTCACCAACGAGGAGCGTGCCGCACTGCACAAGAGCGCAGGAGCGGTCCAGGAATTGATCGACGTGCTGGGGATCTAGAACTTTGATCATGGTAGTTTGAAGGGCCGTCCTTTTGGGGCGGCCTTTTTTCTGTTTGGAAAAGGATAATTTTCCCTTTGAGCCCTTTGTGAATAACTCCATGTCTATTGTGTTTAAGAAATATTCATAACACAGAGGACACAGAGGGAAGACACAAAGGGCGCAGAGAGGTGTTGCGGGGTGAACGTGCACCTCGCGGCGATCCGCCGCTTACCAGCGGCGGTTCTGACAATCGGTCAGGGTGACCG
>JAEZJR010000325.1 GCA_023415725.1 Acidobacteriota bacterium | reverse complement strand
CCTTAGCGTGAAGCGAGAATACCTGCCCGCAATTCACTGCCCGGTAGACCTCCGATAGATCGATCTCATTAGGGCAGCGAGAGAGGCGAGTCCCACCATTGGCTCCCGTCTGGGAAATAACCAGTTTTGCTTGACTAAGGTCGCTCAGAAGTCGGCGGATCACGACCGGATTCGTGTTGACGCTCTTCGCGATGTAGTCGGATTTCAGATTTTCATCCTTCGACTTCGCAAGCATCGACAGCACATGCACCGCCATTGAGAATTGACTGTTAGCCGCCATAACTGTAACCACTATAGTTACAGTTGGGGCAAATGTCAAGCGCAAAGTTAGACGAGTCCACGACCTCTAGATTTTCTTGGAACACTACATTATTTAAGTATTTCGAGATCAATTTGAGGTGTAGATGAGCATGACCTTCCTATGGCCTATTATTAATCTCCTACGACGGCGCCGATTGGCATTCTCCAAAATAATCAGCCCTCGACGAGTCCGTCAGACATCTGGGTTCTTCGTGATCCAAAGCTTCATCAACAATTTGGGCCGTGGCGGTCGCGGCAGGGACCGCCCAAATTATTACATCGATCCCAGATTAAACCTATTTGCTCGGGATCTTGATCTCCCGACCCGCACCAAGCACGGAATTAGGCAGGAGGCCATTATACTTCGCGACCTCGGTAGGATCCGCATTGTGACGCGTCGCAAGCTTCGCAACAGTGTCGCCAGCCTGAGCCTTAACCACTTTCACGTTGCTCGCAACCTGGGGAGCCGCGGACGTAGTGGTCGGGCGTGAATAGGTTGTCGCAGCTACGCGATTTCCGGTGGCCATTGGCACAAATACCTTGCCCTTTGGTTCCTTCATCCCCGGGTTAGCGGCCATCAAATCCGCGATGCTGACCCCGGTTCGATTCGCAATGGTCTGCCAGGTTTCGCCCTGCACAGATTTTGCAAGGTTCGTTGTGTTCACCTTGCTCGCGGGCAGCCGTTTGAACACGGCTACGACTTCGTCTGCCTTTCCGTCCGGCACGTTGACGATATAGGGCTCGGGCGGGGTGGTATTGGAACGAAGGTGGGGATTCAGATACCGGATGTACTGAGTCGTCGTATCGGCAGCCTGTGCGATAATGCTCAGATTCGTCGACGCCGGCACACGAATACGATCGTACCGAAGCGGTGCTGCCGGACGAATATGGGCAAACCCGTACTGACCAGGATTGTTCGCGATCAAGATCGTCGCGAGAATATTCGGTACGTAATTGCGGGTTTCACGCGGCAAATATTGATACGCGGCCCAGAAGTTCGCGACGCCTGCACGGCGGATCGCTCGGTCAACATTCCCCTCGCCGCAGTTATAGGCGGCGATAGCGAGTTCCCAGTTCCCGTATCGGTTATAAAGGAACTTCAGGTAACGTGCAGACGCGCGGGTCGCCTCATCGAAGCTATTGCGTTCGTCCACATGAGCGGTACGGCGAAGGCCAAAGCGCGAACCCGTGCCTGGAATGAACTGCCACAATCCAGATGCTGCCGCCCAGGACATCGCAGTCGGTTTCCAGGCACTCTCAACCTGTCCTAACCACGCGACGTTCTCTGGGATCCCCTCCTCGCGGAAGACCCTGCGGGCCATGGACATGAACATCCCGGACCGGTAAAGCCCTACTTCCATGGTCGTACGACCGCGGCCGCGGTAGTAGTTAATGAACTGCTGGATCATCGGATGCACCTGGAATGAGAATCCAAGTGAACGATTGGCCACCGCGTATTGAATGTATTGATATTGCTGCTGGGCGACTGGATTGTTGTCGATCTGCTGCTCTTCCGGGGTGAGTTCCAGCTTCGAGAGTTCGTCGAGCGGCGAAGGCTCAAACGTCTGGCTGTTGAAACCGACGAACTGACTCGGGTCGGCGGCCCCGGGAGCGATCGATGCAAGTGTGGCCGCATCCGCGGTGGTTCCCTTCTTTGCCGGTTTGATAAGCAGGGCGACGTCATCGGCGAGCTTTAGTTCTGACTCGTTCCATTTCCAACTACAAGTGGCTGCCAGCGGCCGGATCTGCGGGGCCTGAGCGTCCGTGGGGTACTCGATGCGGTAAACGGTTTCGATCAATTGCGAATAACAAGTTTGCAGCTTTTGGTCCCGCTGGATGTTGATCGTGGAAAGCAAAAACGCCTCGACGGAACGGTCGAATTTTTCCCCCGAATCCGATCGGCGGTTCGCTTTGAGAGCCTCCATCCCTTCCTTGAAGTAGCGGCCCGACTCCTCAAGCACTTTATTCACCTGGGCCTGGGCGCTGAGCACTTCGGCCGTCTGTCCGAAAGACACGACGGCAGAGCACAAAAGCACAAATGCACCGGTGATAAACCTGTATTTGATTGATCTCATTGAACTTATAGTACCGATCCAAGGCATACCCGCCGGAAAGCGGCAAGCTGTCTATAAATTTTTCTACAAACTACCTTGGGTGTGTAACGACTTTTCAGGTGAAAAGTTCCTCTAGGCGTTACATAAAAACAGTAAAAGCCATCGTAAACGTAGCATACAAGGCCTACAGGGTCAACGATTTCCCGATTCAGGAACGTTTTCCAGCAGACGCTTTCGCTGCCTTTCTCGGCTCTAAAAGTGCGGCGTCGAATACCTGTCGCACGTGGTCGACGAACACGAATTTGAGGTCCTCGACCACCTCTTTCGGAAGATCCTCCAGGTCGCGTCGGTTGGGCTCCGGAAGAATCACGGTCTTGATCTTCACCCGGCGCGCCGCCAATAGTTTCTCTTTGACACCGCCTATCGGAAGCACGTTGCCCCTTAATGTGATCTCCCCGGTCATAGCCACATCCTTTCGAACCGGACGCTGGGCAAGCACAGAGACGAGGGCTGTCGCCATCGTTATTCCCGCGCTTGGCCCGTCCTTCGGTATCGCGCCTTCAGGCAGGTGGATGTGGATGTCATATTCGTCCAGTACGCCTTCATCGATTCCGAGCTCCTTGAAGCGAGCCTTAGCGAAAGAGAACGCCGCCTGAGCGGATTCCTGCATCACGTCGCCCAGTTGGCCGGTCAGCAGGAGTTTCCCCTTCCCTCGGGTCTTTATCGCCTCGATGAAAAGGATGTCGCCGCCGACGGCTGTCCAAGCAAGGCCGGTTACGGTTCCGATCTCATCTTTCTTCAATGCCGTCGAGCTGAAGACCTTCGGATTTCGCAGGAAATCCTTAAGGTTATCCGCTGTGATCTTAATAGGCTTGAATTTGTCCTCGAGCTCCGCCTTCCGCCTGGCGACCTTTCGGCAAACGCGGCCTATCTCGCGTTCCAGGTGTCGCAGCCCCGCTTCCTGTGTATATTCCGTAATTATCTTCGCCAGTGCCTTTCGATCGAAACGCACGTCGTCCTTCTCCAGGCCGTTTTCTTCAATCTGCTTGGGCACCAGGTGGCGCCGACAGATTTCCAGCTTTTCCTCTTCCGTGTAGCCCGAAAGCTGGATGATCTCCATACGGTCACGAAGCGCCGGTTGGATGGTGTCGAGGACATTTGCCGTGGTCATGAACATCACATTCGAAAGGTCGAACGTGACCCCGAGATAGTTATCTCGGAACGCGAAGTTCTGCTCGGGATCGAGCACCTCGAGCAACGCCGAACTCGGGTCGCCGCGGAAGTCGGCTCCTACCTTATCGATCTCGTCGAGCATGATGAGCGGATTGTTGGTCCCGGCCTGCTGCACTGCCTGTATGATGCGTCCAGGCATCGCTCCGACATAGGTGCGTCGGTGCCCTCGTATTTCCGCTTCGTCATGAAGACCGCCAAGCGAAAGGCGAACGAACTTCCTATTTACGGCCCGTGCGACCGAACGTCCCAGTGAGGTCTTGCCCACTCCTGGAGGCCCAACGAGGCATAGGATCGAGCCTTTAGGCTTCTCCATTAGCTTCCGGACCGCTAATGCCTCAACGATCCGCTCTTTAACACGCTCGAGACCATAATGATCTTCGTCCAGGATCTTCTCAGCCTTTTTGATATTGAGATTGTCCTCGGAAGCGACCGCCCATGGCAGGTCGGTCATTATGTCAAGCCAATTGCGCAGGGTTGCTGTCTCGGCGGTGTCCGGGTGCATCCGCTCCAATTTCTTCAACTGTCGGAGGGCTTCCTCTTCGGCGGCCTCAGGCATCTTGGAGCGGAGTACTTTATCACGGTATTGCTCGATCTCCTCGAAGAGTTCGTTCCCTTCTCCAAGTTCTGACTGGATCGCTTTTAGTTGCTGGCGCAGAAAGAATTCCCGCTGTGATCGATCAATGTCCGCCCGTGCCTGGGTGTTGATCTCTTGCTGTACGGTGAGGACTTCTATCTCCTTGTTGAGGAGGTCATTGACCTTTCGAAGTCTGGGTACCGGGTCGACTATGTCCAGGACACTTTGAGCATCTTCGACCCGCAGATCGAGATTCGACGCGCAGAGATCCGCAAGACGACCTGCGTCGTCCAGGTTCGCGATGATCGCCAGCACCTCCGGCGAAATATTCTTTCCAAGACTCGCGGCACGTTCCATCAGCCCGCGAACATTTCGGACGAGAGCCTCTACTTCCAGAGAGTTTTCAGGGGCAAGAGGTTCAGAGATCGGCGTGATTGACGCTCTGACGTGGTCGCCTGTGGAATCTATCCCGTCGATCTTGCAGCGCGAAAGTCCCTGGATGAGGATCCTTATTCGCCCATCGGGCAACTTGAGCATCCGCATGATGATCGCCACGGTTCCAGTATCAAACACGTCGTCGCGGGCGGGATCCTCTTTATTAAGATCCTTCTGCGAAACGAGGACGATCATTCGGTTGTCCTTCAGCGCTTCCTCTACCGCTTTTATGGATTTATCCCGCGAAACGAACAGCGGAACGATCATGAATGGGTAAATGACGATATCCCGAAGCGGAAGCGCCGGCAGGTCCGGTGGGATCTGCATCATCGGTTCGACCGCATCGGCATCCGCCAACGCGACAGAGAATTCTTCAAAATCAGACATTAAGTCCGATTTTAGGATTTTGAATTAGATTGAGCAATGCTCGGTGTTCGAGCGGCAGGTGCTACTTCTTTTTCTTCTTCTTTAAGGCAGGGACGGTTCGGGAACGGGAATCAACGAGAGCTTTGAGTTCCGTCATGAAAGCAGATACGTCTTCAAATTCAAGATAGACCGAAGCAAATCTCACATAGGCGACTTTATCCAGTGACTTTAGCCGTCTCATAATTATCTTACCGATCTCGCTGGTGCTAACTTCACGATCGAGCGAATCCTGGACCTCTTTTTCTACCTCATCAACGATCGATTCGAGCTGCGCGGTCGATATGGGCCGCTTTTCGCAGGCCCGCATGAGGCCGGACATTATCTTGTTTCGGTCGAATGTTTCCCGACGGCCGTCTTTTTTAACAACCATGTAAGGGATCTCGTCGATCCTTTCGTATGAGGTGAAGCGACGCCCGCAATCCAAGCACTCGCGGCGGCGCCTGATCGCGTCTCCGTCCTTGGCTTCGCGCGAATCGACGACCTTATCCTCTAGATGTCCGCAATATGGGCAGCGCATAGGTTCGGCTAGATATCGTAAGGGCTGACTTCGGTTCGCCGGGTTAACCGGCGAACGCCCCTATTGTCCATTTTCCGCAACCGCTTGTCCATTGAGGTCTGGGGCCTCGGACTCGATCTCTTCAACCGCGTGTTCACTAGATAGGAGGCTACGGAACCGCTCGATGCTGATATCTCCGTGCAGGAAGTAGTAAAGCCCGAACACTATCGCCGGAGCAAAATACACTAAATGCATCGCGATCGATACCGCCGCGGCGTCTTCGCGGCTCGTGTCATTCTTGAGAAATAATAAGCTTGCCGCCGTGGCCGTATGGAATGCTCCGGCGGCCCCGCCTGGCGTTGGCACGACCGAACTCACAGAGGCGAACCCCATGATGAACAGCGAATCGCTAAACGAGATCGGGATGTTGAATGCCAACAATACTAGCCAGGTGGGGATCGCTATCGCGAGCCACAGCATGATCGTCCAGAACGAAACGAGCAGCATTTCCTTCCAGTCGGTCAGTATGGAAAGGGCTCCGGCCAACTTTTCGAGAACGCTGAGAAATACTCGCCTGATGCGTCGCGGCACGAACTTTTGGTCCGAGATCCGAGCGAACCAACCGTTAACTTGCGCTGCACGCCGTTGGTAAACAAACAGTGCGACGAACCCCACAACGACGCCCACAAGCATCACAACGCCGGCGATCTCGACGTATTCGAACTCACGTTCCCTTCCTGGCGGTGCCTGGAACCAAAGAAGGTTGACCGCAAAGAAACAGACCAGCGCAGCGAGGTCGAAGATGCGCTCCAGGCCGAGCGTCACCAAAGCGGATGAAGGCCGCACGCGCCTGTCGCGCATTGGGAGCCACATCGGGCGAACTATCTCTCCAGCTCTCCCTATTAGGAAGATCGCAGCAAAACCGACGGTTGTCGTCGCGAATAACTCCTTCAGGCTGGACTCCGTGATCGGTTCGAGGAGCACTTGCCAGCGAATCGCCCGGAAAAGATAGCCGACACAGATAATAAGTACCGAAATTGATAAATAGATCGGATCGGCCTTTGACAAGCTTTGGCGGACCAGGCCCCAGTCGAGGCTGCGGCCGAAAAACCAAAAAAGAAAGGCCGCAAAAAGGAACAGAACTATGAATTTGATGTACTTGCGCAATTGGGTAGCTTTTCAACGAAAGACCTGAATGAATTTGCCGTTCCAAAGCGGGAGGCAAAGACACGAAGATACTGTATTTATCGGGGAAATGCTAACGCTCACCACATACCGCATCTTTGGCGGAACTTTCCCTTAACTGCTATCGTAAACTAGCTTTGACAAGGCGGACGTGCAGCTTTGTTGCCTTATCAAGGCATTCGCTATCGGAGAGAACTTGCTTGGAAGCATTAAAGGCGACTGCGGAAATAAACGGAGCTGAACTCGTGCGGCGTGCGCGGTCGGGAGACGGCGTGGCTTGGGAGGAGATCGTGACGCAGTTCTCGCGTCGGATATTCAACTTAGCCTATAGATTCACATCTAACGCCGAGGCGGCAGAAGACCTCACACAAGAAGTTTTTATTCGCATTTACCGGACGCTTGATCAGTACGACGCTAAGCAGGGCGATCTTGCGAACTGGCTGATGCGGCTCGCACGCAATTTGATAATCGACGATTACCGGCACCGGCAGCGAAACCCGCAGAACTCGATGGCTGAGGCGGTGGATGACCACCAATACCATCTCAGAGCGGTTGGGTCATCTGCTCAGAAAGAAATGGAGCGTCGGGAGTTGGCCGAGCAGGTTCAGGAAGGTATCGACAGGCTGCCACCTGACCTGAAAACGTGCGTGATCCTCAGGGATATCGAGGAACTCAGCTACCAGGAAATCGTCGACATGCTTCAAATACCCGAAGGGACGGTGAAATCGCGTATTAACCGCGGCCGCATTGAGCTGGCGAAGATCCTGAAGCGGATGAGGATCGTGAGCGTATAAGCAAATGAAGACGGTGTGAGCGTCCATATTTAGAGCAATTACAAGGGGTTGAGGTTTTATGGCTTTCGGGCACGAAAAAATTCTGGACTGCACGGCATTTGAGGAATCGCTTTCGGAGTACCTCGAACGGACACTCGAACCGGCTGCACATAAGGCGATGGCGTCCCACGCTTTACAGTGTCCTCTTTGCCACGGGCTGTTGAACGACGTTAAGGACGCTATGGCAGCTTGCCAGCAATTGGCAGAGCCCCGTCCCTCCGTTTCCCGCCTTGAAGCGCGGATCTTGGCTAGCACGGTCCCGGACGCAACGATCAATTGCCGCGAATTCGAAGAGCATCTGACGGATTACCTCGACGGCTTTCTCCCCGCTAGTGTTTTTCACCGTTGGGAACGCCACGCGGTGCTATGCGATGAATGCAGCGACCTGCCCGGTATGGTGGTTAGGTCGCTTGCGGCTATCGTCAACTACAAGCTTGACGAATTAGCCTTACCTGTCGGCCTTCACGAAAGGATCCTCGCTGCGACTCTTGGAACCGAGCATGCTAAAGAGGTGAGACCGTCGAGGATGTCTCAGTTTACGGAGTGGGTGCGTGGATTCCGATTCCCCATTTCTGTCCCGCAGCTTGCTCCGGTCGCGTTGATGGCCATTATCGCCTTCCTTACATTCAGTCAAACGGTTTCGGCGGATGGAACTCTTTCTGACGTTTATGCGAAAAGTTACCAGCTCGCTCGCCAAACCTACCAGCAAGGTGCGGAGGTGCTGAACGAAGCAACCGGCAATGAATCGGGCACGGTTAACCAGGAGCCGGTTTCAGGAACGACAGAGGTGGAAAACAGGTAGTATCTAATGAATTGCGCCTATCACATACATAACGGAGCGGTCGTGCAGTGCAATGCGTGCGGCAAGCCGCTCTGCCCGGCCTGCGACCACAGGATAAAAGGATTTCCGTACTGTCAGGATTGCATAGTGATGGGGGTCGACCTGCTGCGGCACCAGCAAAACAGCTCGGATTACGGAGCATATCTCAATAAAAGCACTTCCCCGGTCATCGCTTTTTTGCTCTCCGTCGTACCAGGCCTGGGAGCGGCTTACAACGGGCAAACCGTAAAGGCTCTGGTGTATTTCGGTGTCTTCATCGGACTGTTTCAGATGGCGATCCTGACCGGCGGTACGGCGATCTTCGTTTTCGGGTTCCTGGGGATGTGGGCGTTCGCTGCTTTGGATGCTTGGCGGACCGCAAGAATGATCCGAGCAGGAGTGACCCCGGATGTTGCCGAGGACATCCTTGTGAAGCGTTTTCAGGGCAATCCCAAGCTGTGGGGAATTGTTTTGGGCATCCTGGGGGTGGCGTTTCTGCTTCAAAACGTATTCAAATTGCAGGGGATCATGCGTGGGCTTTTACCTGCTATGTTGATCGGCTTGGGAATTTATATCCTTCGCGGGTACATTTTTAAGGGCAAAGAGGAGCCCGGAAAATGGAGCAACTTCGATTCCGCAAGGCCGGCGCCCATATTTTCCGGCTCGCTGCGCGAGGGCAACGTCGAAACCGGCGAATACGATTATCGATCCCAACAGGCCGGGGGGCGTCGCTAAAGACATTATCCTTATTCGACAGTTGTTTAGGTGGTATTATCGTTCAGGAGATTTGATATGGCATTCATGAAGGCTGCAGGAAAATGGGGCGGTATTTTCGTACTGATCGCGCTCCTGATCACCCTGGTAAAAAGCCTGATCGCGTTCGTCGGATTTGTAACGATGGCGATCAAGATACTGATCGTAGTCGCGTTCGTTGCACTGCTGTTGGGCGTCGGTTATCTGGTGCTCAAAGGTGTGAGCAGCGCAAGGCGTTCTCGAGCCGAGTAGCCACGAATCAAAATTTGGTATATTGTGTAAGGTGGCAGACGGATTGCGGCCGTTTGCCATTTGTTATTATTTGGGATTAAAATTTCGCATATCAATTTGCTTGGGCCGTGTCTGCCGGCCTTTACCCCACAACCCGCAGACGCTTTAGGTAACTATTTTCCGGTTTCGCGTTAGTCGCTCGCGGCTATTCTTGCGTGATTCCGCGTGGAAAAGGCCCCACACGCCCGACCCACGAGATCATATAAAGAAGGAGCTTTAGAGGCATAATGACGAAGAACGGCAGGCCGTTTACATTTCTTTTCAAAAGATCGAGTAATTCCAGAATCTTTATTCGCCGATTTGAGATTTCCAAAGGGGTGATCCAGAACGGTTCTCTTTGCATCGCATTCGTTATATTTTCAACACTTTTGGGCGGCGGCATTTACGGTATCGCCTCGGGTAAATTTGTTGTTACTGCTGCCGAAAATACTCTAGCAAGGGCGTCCAAGCCGGCGTCACAATTGGCAGTAGCGATTCCAGTAGATCGTAAAGATATCGATTATTCCCGGCCGGAGTCCGCTGACGATTTTGAATACAATTCCGGTGGTCCGATCGACCCGGATGAAGTAGATGTCAACAACCCGGAGCTCGAAAGACTTCTCAAGACCATTCAATCCACCTCCAACGCGGCGCACATCCCTTCGCAGTGGGCCCACTTGGGCAAGATAAACAATGAATTCGGATTCCGCAGGAACCCATTTGGGGGCCGAGCTTACGAATTCCACGGCGGGATGGACATTGATGGTGAGCGTGGAGACATGGTCATCGCCCCTGCGAACGGCGTAGTGTCGGAAGCCGGCTGGAAAGGCGGATACGGCAACATGATCGAGCTCGACCATGGCAACGGTCTGAAGACCCGCTACGGCCATCTTTCGAAGATCGAGGTCGAGAACGGTCAGCAGATCAGTCGCGGGCAGATGATCGGTCTTGTGGGTTCCACCGGCCGTTCGACGGGCCCTCACCTTCACTATGAGCTTCGCGTGAACGATCGGCCGATCAACCCGCGGTTCTTCCTGCCGCCGGAACCGACAGATATCAGAAGACAGTAGGATCAACTCAGTATCCAACCTTTATAATCAAAAGCGAGTCGAAACAGCGGCTCGCTTTTTTGCCGTTCGCTCTCCAAATAGAAAAACTTATATACTGATAAGTTCTACGATAAACGACGTCGTTTACAGAGGTATCCTTCAAAAATGACCACACGAAACTTTGTGCTATCGGGATTGCTGATATTTGCGATCACCGTATCTTCCGTTATCCCCGCTTTCGCCCTCTTCGATGAGGGGATGTACATGCCGGACAAGATAGGTACCATCGAAAACCTCCGAAAGCGTGGGCTGAAACTTCGCCCCGAAGAGATCTATAACCCGGCCGGTGGCGGACTGACCGATGCGATCATTCGATTGAGCATTGGATGCACGGCCGAATTCGTTTCACCACAGGGGCTTATCCTTACCAATCACCACTGCGGTTTCGACGCCCTGGTTTCGGCATCGACGCCTGGCAATGACCTTGTTGAAAACGGGTTCAAAGCCGACAACCGGGCGGGTGAGATACCCGCAAAGGGATATTCGATCTTTATCACCGAGCGCGCTGAGGATGTTACGCAAAAGGTCACCGCAGGGACCGAAAGCCTGTCGGGTGAAGCATTAGCCGCGGCTCTGAAGAAAAACTCAGACGCATTGGCGGCATCGGAACAGGCAAAAGCTCCAACCGGATCCGTCGTCCGAGTGCAGGTCATGAACAACGGATACTATTGGTATCTCTTTCAAATCAAGCAAGTAAAGGACATACGGGTCGTGCATGCACCGCCTAGGAATATAGGCGTTTTCGGAGGGGACCCGGACAATTTTGAATGGCCGCGACAAACGGGGGATTACACTTTTCTCCGTGCTTATGTAGCTCCGGACGGCAGTTCGGCTGAGTATTCGGCGGGTAATATGCCGTATAAGCCGAAGCGGTTCTTGACGGTGAACATCGGGGGATTAAAAGAGGATGATTTCGTGTTCGTGCTCGGGTATCCGGGCGGGACGACGCGTTATCGGGAGTCGCAGTCGATCGAGTATGCTCGTGATGCCAACTTCCCTTTCCTCTCGTCGTGGCTGGCGGCCAGGAGCGCGGCGTTGCGGGAGATCGGGCGGACCAATGAAGAGAAACGGATCGAGTTCCAGTCGGATATTGCGAGCTTCGATAACGCTTTCAAGGTGTACGACGGCGGGCGTTTGCGTTTGATCCAGTCCAACGTCGTCGAGAAGAGGCAGGCGGAGGAGGCCCAGCTTGCGGCGTGGATCGCGGCAAATCCGGAGCGGCAGCGGAAGTACGGAACCGTCCTTTCCGAGCTGTCAGCAGTTTCCGCAGAGTCGAACAAAAAAGCCAAGCTCGACATACTCGTCCGCCGCATGCCGGACGCCACTATGCCGATCTTCAGCCAGATCTACAAGGCCGTCGCGGAGGGCAAGAGCCTCAGTGATGCGGAGCGAGCTGCAAAACTCGCCGAGATCCAGACCGCTCTGAAAGACCGTGAGCCGGTTTACGAGCGGGAGATGATCATGTTCTACCTGCGAAAGTTCGCGGAACTGCCGGCTGACCAGAAGTTCGAGGGTGCTGAGAGCCTCTTCGGGAATCTCCAGGGCAATGCTCGGCGCGAAGCGGAAGAAGCATTCGCGCGGAACATTGCGGAAGGCAATTACTGGACTGCAGAGACGGTCGCTGCCCTTTACGGCCCGCAGACGATGGAGGTCCGCCCCGAGCGTGATAATCCAAAGGCTTTCGCCCTCGCGTTGAAGAAAGCCAAGGATGAGGCGAACGCACGGGCGACCGTGTTCGCGTCGAAGATCGACCGTTTGCGGCTGCTCTACCAGCACGCGATGGCGGAAATGAGGGGCACGACGCCCTACCCGGACGCCAACTCTACGCTGCGTTTCACTTTCGGCAACATCAAGGGCTATAGCCCGCGTGAGGCCGAATACCGCACGCCGTTCACCACGCTGACCGGTATGTTCGAAAAGGACACCGGCGTGGACCCATTCGATGTCCCGCAAAAGATCAAGGACCTCTACAAAGCCCGCGATTTCGGGCGTTACGGCGAAAATAACAACGTGGTTGTTAACTTCCTCGCGACGACGGATATCATCGGCGGGAACAGTGGATCCCCCGTGTTGAACGGGTCCGGGGAGCAGGTAGGACTTGTTTTCGACGGCAACTATGAGGGTCTCGGGAACGATTTTTACTACGATCCGAACCGTAACCGCACCATCGCGGTGGACATCCGTTACGTCCTCTGGTCGACCGAAAAGGTCGCCGGAGCGAAGTGGATAGTCGATGAGATGACC
>JAEZJR010000312.1 GCA_023415725.1 Acidobacteriota bacterium | reverse complement strand
CCGCGGACGTCTACACGCAGGCGTTCAGGAACCTCGGGATCGCGAACCCGCGGGTGCTGAGGGCGACGTCGCGGCAGGACGTTTTCCACGCGAACGCGGACGAGCTGCTCGACGGGGTTTCCGGCGTTTTCATCACGGGCGGCGACCAGATGCGGCTCGTGTCGATCCTGGGCGGGACCGACTTCGCCTCAAAGCTGCGGCGCATGGCCCAGTCCGAACTCCAGTCATGGCGAACGCAGTACAAAAAGGCTCAAAATAAATCCGGCCTGTGACCACCTCATCTTTGCTTTTCGTATGAAAGCTCTCATTCTCGCTGGCGGCAAGGGCACTCGCCTAAGACCTCTCACGATCAATACCCCTAAGCCAGTTGTCCCGGTTGTCAACCGGCCATTTCTCTCATACCAGCTCGACCTTTTGGCAAAGGCTGGGATCAGGGACATAACTCTTTCGCTGAGCTATCAGCCCAACAAGATCGAAGAAGTCATGGGGGACGGTTCGGATAAGGGCGTCCGGTTGAAGTACATCACAGAGCCCAGTCCAATGGGAACAGGTGGTGCATATAAATTCGCCACTGAGAAGACCGACGAAGCAATAATTGTTTTTAACGGGGACGTTCTGACAGACTTTAGTGTCGCGGAGCTTGTCGAAAAACACCGCGACTCAAAGGCTGATGCAACCATTGCACTTATTCCAGTCGAGGATCCTTCTCGCTACGGTGTCGTGGAAACGGATGCAGACGGTCGTGTAAAGCAATTCATAGAAAAGCCGTCGGCCGACAAGATCGGTTCGCGAGGCGGGGGTCGTGTCAATGCAGGAATATACGTACTTGAGCCTACCATTTGGGAAATGATACCTGAGGGGGTACCACGATCATTTGAATACGAAATATTTCCGGAGATACTGAGGCGCGGTCTGAATTTTGTTTCCTATTCGCTCGACGGCTCGTACTTTAAAGACATCGGAACCCTTAAAAGCTATCACGAAGCTCATTTAGATTTCCTTTCCGGAAGGATAAATGGGTATGAACTTACGAAGTCTACCGATTTCGACATTGCCGCGACCGCCAATGTTGATGAAGCTTCGATATTTGGCGAAGGATGCGTCGTCAGGTCGAATGCGAAGGTGACGAATTCCGTGGTAGGGAACGGGGTTCACATCGACGAGAGTGCAGTGATCGAAGACTCGGTATTATGGTCGCACAGCCGAGTTTCTTATTCAGCCCAAGTCCGTGGTGCCGTGATATGCGTCGGCTGTCATATTGGCAGAAACGTCGTTGTGAGTGAGGGAAGCGTGCTGGCCGACGATACAATATTGCCAGATCGCTAAAAACCTGAGTTCCTTGCTTCCGCCGTTCCCGGCAAAGAGGAGTTTTCCGCCATTGGTCAAGCAGCCGATGCACGCCGCCGCGGCTTCCTCAATACGCTAAAGTAAGCTTGTATCCGCAAGCATCTTAGATATTACACAGCCCGCCTCGGTGTTCTGGGCTGATATGTAAGTCTTCGTTAAACTTTCCATGCCTGGGTTCCGTTCTTGGTAAAATGGCAGTTGCTGACCTGTCCCTCAAATCTATTCAATGTGCGGATGACCTCCATACGCATTTCGGGCGGCACGAAGAACATCATAAAACCGCCCCCGCCGGCGCCGGAAACCTTGCCGGCTAGAGCTCCGGCTTCAATTGCAGCGTTGTATATTTCTTCAATGTGGGGCGTCGAAACGGTCCCGGCCGACTGCTTCTTACTTTCCCACCCCTGCCGCATCGAATCGACGATCCCGTTGAAGTCACCTTTGAGCAGACACTCCTTCATGGTCAGTGCTTCGTTTTTCAGGCCGTGCATTGCTTCCAGTGCGGTGGCAGAGCCCGCCGTCACACCGCTGCTCTGCTCAGCGATGATCTTCGCGGATTCTCTCGATACTCCAGTGTAGAAAAGCACGAGAGAGGCTTCGAGTTCGCAGATGATCCAATTCTTTATGCGAAGGGGATTGACCACCGCTCGCTCATCCGCGTAAAACTCCATGAAGTTGAAGCCGCCGAAAGTCGCAGAATACTGGTCCTGACGGCCACCCAGGAGCCCGCAATCTATGCGTTCTACCTGGTAAGCGATCCGCGCGATGGTGTAGTCATCCAGCGGCAAGTTGAGCAATTCGGCGAACGCCCGGATCATAACCACAACAAGCGTTGAGGAGGCACCCAGCCCCGAACCCGCCGGAGCGTCGCAAAAAGTACTTAGCTCAAGAGCGATCGGGTTGCCGTCATTATAATTTCGGATGATATGGGTATAGACCGCTTTATGGAGGTCAAGCTTTCCGTTCAACTCGAGTTGTTCGGACAGGTGTTTAACCTTTTCCATCTGTTGATCGGCAGCGGCGAACTTGATGGTGTCATCGTCACGTGTCTTTATCACCGCGTAAGCGTATCGGTCCAAGGTCGCGTTCAAGACATAACCACCATGGGTATCGCAATAAGGAGAAACATCAGTTCCTCCGCCAGCGAGACCGAGACGCAAAGGTGCACGTGCACGAATGATTCGCATAGAGCTAATTATTTACAACCAAGGGTTGGTCTCCTTCATTCAAGGGTTGGTTTTCTTCGATCAATGATTGGTTCTGTTCGATCAAGGAGTGGTTCTGTTCGATCAGAGACTGGTTCTGTTCGATCAAGGATCGGTTCTGTTCGATCAAAGATTGGTTTTCTTCAACCAAGGATTGAGCCCAAGCAGTGCGCCCCAACATGATCGAATGTTCTAAATAGCAGCGAGCCGATTCGACGCCGATGGTATATAACAAAGGGCCAAAGCCATTGTCCTTTAATATCGAGACATTTTCGGGAGGTGCTGTCCAAATCCTATTTAACAATCCTTCCGCATCGGTGTTTTCGGACTCGGAGTTGTATTCAACCAAAAAGCACCAGTTTCTGCCCGGCAGTTCGATCAGCGTAAAACCGTGAGCGGTGAACATCTTTTCCAATGCTTTGAGGGAATAGGAAACAATGTGCCCTCGAATAAGCGGATCCAGGTACCCGGGATCAATATTTTTCACAAATGATGGCTGAGCGGAATTAAAGTAAAAGATCGCGCCGTCTTCTGCTGAGATCGCCAACTGTTCGATCAGGCCATTTAACTCCTCGGGCGTTAGGTGTTCAATTACTTCGATACAGACGCCGGCAGAGAATTTCCCGGGAAGCTGCGCCAGACTGCCGGTCGTATAGTTTTCATGTTGTGTTCGAAACGGGGCCGGTGGAGGGAACAATTCGCACCCGTAAAATAAATTCTTGTAGTTCGGAGCCAGATCAGAAAGAGCTTCAAGTAAATAGCCAGGACCCGCTCCAATGTCGACGAACCGTTTGATCGGAATGCGCGAATAAAGAAATAGCTCGCATACCCTGTTTATGGAGGAACCGAAGGATCGTCCGCGGCTTGCAGCAATCTCATTCCCCCAATAGCCGGGATCATAGTGAGAGTCATTTGGACGTTTTTCTTGAAGAAACGCCCGATCCACAAAAATAGATTCGCATTCACCGCATTCGAAGTAGTCGATACCGTCAACAACATCGAAGAGCTCACAGTCGCCGGATTCACAGACCAGACAACTGACGGCTGATGTCTGGACCTCATCCCCAGACAACAGATCAGTTCGATCTAATTCTTCGTTATTTGGCATAGATACTACTGCCCGCCCGAGATCACTTTGAAAACTGAATGGAAGGTCTTATTTCTTTGCGTTATTTCGCAGAAATAGTAGATCTTCCAAGACGAAAGGTCCTTCCGAAAAAGGGCGGTCTCAGAATGACTCCACTTTTTCCCGGAAGCTTGTGCTCGTCGCCGAGCTGTCTGGTGGCCGAAATTCCGATTCAGACCGCACTGAAGAAACGGGATCCAGTCCTCTAGAATAAAATGGAGTACGGGACAAGGTGTTTACGCAAACGGCCAGCATATGAGTGGGAGTTAGTCGCCCATTCTTTAGACCCGCTTCATCCTCGGCGTGAACGCGGTCGATGAACTCCCTGTCCCATTGCGAATTTGGATCAAAGTGATGGCCAAAGCATTTTTCAACAAATATATCTATCGCGCTTCCGAAGCCAATGAAGGTCTCGAACTGAAATCTTTGCAACAACAACGGGAGAACATCTTGGGCTCGAACGCCTTCAAATCCTTCCGTACTGCAATCCCAATTGATATATTTTTCTTCATGTCGATCGAGAAGCACGTTGAATTTATAGCTTTCAGGTAATTCGCTCCAAAATTTATCAACTATTTCTAATGATTCCGGCCAGCGTTGATGCCCGTTCCGCCCGATGACATCGCTAATGACAAATCTCCCGTTAGGATGAAGACCTTTCCTGATCTGGTCGAACAGGTGCTCCAGATCTGTGACGTGGTGTAACGATTGATTGGCAATGACGCCGTCATACGTTTGCTCAGCAACCCACAAGTTGAAATCTGCTTCGACAAACTTCAAATTATCGGTCACATTGTTATCCGCCGCGGCCGCTCTGCCACGCTCCAGCATGGCCGGATTGATCTCTACGCATTCGAGAAGAAAATTGTTATATCCGCTTTCAATAAGCCGCTTCGCGATCTCAACTTCCAGATCACAATTACCGGATCCTATGCTGACGAAGCGTGCATTTGCGCTTTTCGTTGAATTCTTTGCCGTCAACATCTCAGAGCAAAAAAACTCTTCTATTGAGGCAACGCCCGCCTCCTGAAACATCGGAGCCAAAAATTTATTTGACCAGTAATGGAAGATCTCGGGCAGATTGTGAATTATGGTCTGTTCTTTGTATATTTCTATCTCTTTGCGGAGTTTGTCCTCATAATCGTCCGCGTGCCCATTCAGAAAAACAGTATCCTCAACGGGCTGTGAACTGCTAGTTTCTTCAGGTGCCGGGGAGTCTGTAATCCTCGACTCCACCTCCGTCGGGCGGTATAAAGAGAGTTGACGGTGCGAGCGGTCTATGTCGAATTCCAATTCGCGAAGAATAGCCGCAAAGCTTTCCCAAGCAGCTTCAGCTCCCCAGGTTTCACGAGCGAACTTAATTCCTTCCCGGCTAATTTTATTCCACAGTGTTTCATCTTGATAAAGACTTACAATGGCGGCTGCAAAAGCCTCCGCATTGTCTGCAACACAGACGTTTACTCCGTCCGTGAGTGACATGCCTTCAGCACCGACAGAAGTCGCCACAACCGGCAGCCCCGCCGCCATAGCGGTTCCTATTTTGCCCTTGACGCCAGCCCCATACCGCAGCGGCGCAACCGAAACACGCATTCGATCGAGTGATGGTCTAAGATCGTCGACAAAACCAAGAATCTTCACATCATCCGCGGCTAACGCGATGATCTCAGGCGGCGGATTACTGCCAATTATTTGAAATCGGACGCCGGGCAAATCACGGCGCAGGATCGGCATAACTTCCGACACAAAATACAGGACCGAATCGATGTTTGGAGCGTGCTGGAAGCCACCGACAAAGACAATATCCTGTCTGCCCGAAAATCCGACGTTTGTCCCCGGAACATCCAGTATCAAAGGAAATACGTGAAGTATGTCTGAAGGGAGGTCGCTTTGAATCGCCTTTAATTCCTGATCCGAAACGACAATGCTCGCGTCACAAGCGTCGAGTCCTGCGAGCTCCCGCCCCTTCATTTCACCTGCAAGTTTGAGCTTTTCATCATCCTTGTATAAAAGAGCTTCTCGCTCCATTCGGAGGAAGTGAAGATCATGGGAGTAATAGAGGACTTTCGCGTTGGGGCAGTATTTGCGGACTGACTTGATGTGCGATTCTACTACGGCAGGCCGGAACAGGAACGCTAGATCGTATCGTTCGCCACACTCCTTAAGATGCTGATTAACGCTCGTTACATACGGGCCATATAATACTTCGACGCCAATTCTCTGAAGGTCCGCAGTGTATCGCGGCATGTACAGGAAGTTGTTTTCAGGAATGAATGTGACCTGAAAACCCATTTCCCTCAACAATAGTAAAAAATTGAACACCGTGACGGATCCGGCATCCTGGTTCGGTGTGGGGG
>JAEZJR010000296.1 GCA_023415725.1 Acidobacteriota bacterium | reverse complement strand
GGTGCCCAGCATCATCACGAGCAGAAAAACGAATCGTGTAAGGGACCTAAGCTTCCTCATCCTTCTCGACCTTGCGGAAATTGTAGCGTAGCAAAACGCGCATCGGCAAAGACTTGCCGTTCCGCATCGCGGGCCGCCAGTTCATCGAACGGACTGCCCGCTCGACCGCCTCGTCCAGCCCGAACCCGGCCCAGCGGACGATACGCGTCGCCGCGATGCGGCCCTCGGCGTCGATGTCCACCTCGATATCGACGGTCGCCTTTACGCTATATAACGCCGCGGTCGTGGTGTATTCCGGGCGGATGCGTTTGTAGGGGAGAGGAAGTTTCAGGCCGACCGATTCGGGTGAGTTTTCGGAAGGTGGCTCGGGGAAATTGGTGGGCGGTGAAGGTGAAAGCTTAGTGTTCGCTATCCCCGCTGCCAGCGATGGGATCATTTTGATCAGTTGATCCACAGCGAGCTTTGCGTCGCTGGCCTCGGTGGAGTTCAGGTCCCATTTGATGAGCAGCCCGGTGCGGGAATCTACCAAATATGTTACGGCGTACGCTTCGAAGTAGTAGCGACCGCCAGTCGCGGCACGGCGTTGAAGAGTGGAGCGAAAAATAAGGAATCGATCGCAGCCGGTCACGGATCCTACTCGACGAGCCTCGTCGGCGGACATGTTGAACGGGTCGGCGATCTCGACCGAGCGATATGCAGAAGCGGCGAGATCGTCGTCGATGAGTTTGGCGTGTTTCGCGAGCTCGGTCCTGAGAGCATCCGCGAATTTCGCGATCTCGCCATCTTTAGAAGGCTGCAGCAGCGCGAGCCGCTGCGCTTGGGCGGCGAGCGCAAACGTGCAAAAGACGGTGATGAGAATTGCGGCTTGTTTCAACTTCGATGATAGAGCGCCGAGACGGCGTCGCGTGCTTCGGCGGGGAAGCAGATGCGGCGGATCGGCTGGCCGCGCTGCAGGCCGCGGATCGCGGGGCTGATCTCGGAGATCTCCTTGATCTCGGGCCGCGAGAAACCGGTCTCGACGAAGATGCGGTCTTTATCTTCGGCGTGCTCGCCCGAATAAAAGAAGTAAGGCTCGTTACCGGCCACGTCTTCGAAGAAATAATATTCCGGATCGAAACCGGAACGCTCGACGGCCTGGCGTGCGGCCACGACGAATTGCGCCCGTTCTGCGTCGGGCATGTCCAGGTCGAAAGCCTTGAAAATGCGGCGATCAAGAAAGCGAGCGGCTAGGTCGGAGAGGATCGCATCGTCCGAGTTGCGCCATTGCTTGATGTGGAATAGGACGTCGTTGTCGTCGAGGCAGAGGTGATCGGCGAGAGCAAGCTTGCCGCCGCCGAATACCGACTCGAGCGGCGTGCCTTTAGCAAGCCAAACTTCTTTGCCCTCCCGGCACAGACGTACCGCTCGAGCGAGGATCGATCGCAGGACGACCTCGGCGGAGCGGAGCGTTCGGTGAAAATAGACCTGGCGGAACATGTAGTAACGTGCCTGTAGGTAATCTTCGACGGCGTAGAGGCCGCGCGGGGAAACGTAGAGGCGGTCGCGTTCGGTGTCGATCTCGATGGATTTCAGTACCCATTCGAGATCGTAGATGCCGTACTTGACCCCGGTCATCAGGCTGTCGCGGAGGAGGTAATCCATCCGGTCTACGTCGAGCTGTGATGAAACGAGCTGGCCGAGAGCCCGGCGGCGAAAGCGGCCGCGGACGATGTCGGCTACGTCGTCCGGGAGTGCGGCCGAATACTCGACAAGAACGCGGCCGACGGCGGTTTCGGGAGATGTGACGGCTTCGATCGTCAGAGCCTCATGGTGGAAGCCGAGGATCGTTTCCATCACGTGCGAGAACGGTCCATGCCCCAGGTCATGGAGCAGTGCGGCGGCTCGCACGGCGGCGCGGTCCTTGTCGGCGATCTCGTATTTTGCGGCGAGGCGATCGAGCAGGCGCGTGGCGAGGAAGAACGCCCCGAGCGAATGGGTGAAACGCGAATGCTCCGCGGTCTGATAGGCGAAAAACGCCAGGCCCAATTGGCGCACGCGCCGCAGCCGCTGGAACTCGGGAGTGTCGATCAACGCCGCGATCAGGCGCCCGTCGGCGGTGCCTGCGTCGAGCCGGATGATGTTATGAACCGCGTCGCGGTAATTGCGTTCCATTCGTTGTCGGAAAGGCAAGTCCATTCTACCCATACAACCGCCGGAAATGTTAAACAGGGATCCGAAAAATCCACAAAATCGTAGAAATAAGACCAAATTCTCGAACAATCTCTAGAATTTCGGATGACCGCAAGTCTTTTAGATTCAACAAGTTAAATAAAATTCAAAATCCTGAACCCTCATTGTTGAAAACAGTAGGGTTACGGCGAATCGTCGTTTTTCAATACATTCGAAATTTCGTTGGCAAAGCGATTGCTTGAATGCGAAGCGATGTTCGAATCTGTTGAGTCCGGTTTGATAGAGCTCACTCATTCGAACTTTTCATATTTATTAGGAGCAACAAATGAAAGCTAACTTCAAGTTTGTTATTTCGATGTTGGCGCTCGTCATGGCCCTTTCGCTTTCAGCGTTCGGCCAGGAGACGACCGGCAGCATCGAGGTGACCGTACGTGATACCGCAGGCGCAGTCGTGCCGAACGTTTCCGTGACGATCACCAGCGCCGGCACCACGGGCTACAGCCGTACGGTGAACGCCGACGCTGACGGCTTCGTGCGCGTTCTCCAGGTTCCTCCGGGTGTTTACACCGTCACGTCTGCTGCCACCGCCGGCTTCGCCGAGAAAACGGTCAGCAACGTGCAGGTGAACCTCGGACGTGCAACCCCGGTCTCGCTCGAACTCGGTACGTCGGTTTCCGCTGAGGTCACCGTCGGTTCCGACGTTCAGGCGATCGACGCGACGGACAGCAAGATCCAGACGACGGTTTCGGCCCGAGAAGCTGAGCTGCTCCCGAAAGGGACCAACTTCGCCAGCCTTCTGAAGGTCAGCCCGGCGGTTCGCAACGAGCCGGCTTCGGGCCAGTTCCAGATCGACGGATCGAGCGGTTCGGAGAACACGTTCATCATCAACGGCCAGGAAGTCACGAACGCCCGCACGGGTGTGCTGAACGAAAACAGCAACCTCCCGTTCCAGCTGGTTCAGGAGATCCAGGTCAAGACCAACGGGTTTGAGGCCGAATTCGGCGGCGCCACCGGCGGTGTGGTCAACGTCGTGACGAAGGGCGGCGGTAACGAATTCCATGGTGAATTCGGCTCGCAGTTCCGTCCCGAGAGCCTGCTGCCGCGTGCCCGCTCGACCACCATTCTGAACACGAACGGTTTCGCGGAAGCGATTCCCGCCGGCCGCGACGGCGGTTACGGGATCTACCCGACCGCGACGCTGGGCGGACCGATCGTCAAAGACAAACTCTGGTTCTTCGGCAGCTACACGCCGCAGTACTTCTCGCGCGAGCGCACGATCGAGTACTTCGACGAAGAATCCAGGGCTTCGCTCGGTTCCTACGACTACAAAGCGAAGCAGACCAACCACTACGCTTACCTGCGTCTGGACGCTCAGCCGTTCCAGAAGCTTCGCCTGACGGGTGACTACACCTGGAACCCGATCGTTCAGGACGGACTTCTGCCGGCTTACTCGACGATCTACAACTTCGCCGAGGGCGACACTCCGACCAGCCCGGCCGAATATGCGGCCCGCGGCGGACGTCAGAACGCACAGAGCGTGACGGGCCAGGCGACCTGGTACCCGACCTCGAACTTCATACTTAACGCCCGCGGCGGCCACTACTTCCTCAACGAGAAGCTTGGCACCTACGGGCTCGACGTGAGCACGGCTCGCGTGCTCTGCAGCGGCTCCAGCCCGACGCAGTTCCCCGATGGCTTCGGCTGCGCACGCGGCCAGGTCGCCAACGGTGTTCTGCTCGGCAGCAACACGCTGTACGACGCGACGGCGCGCAACACGTTCGACATCGATGCGACGTACCTCTTCAACGGCCTCGGCCGTCACGAGATCAAGGGCGGCTACCAGCTGAACGCGATCTCGAACAAGCTCCTGAGCCAGGATACGGACCAGATCGTTTTGCGCTACGGCCAGACGATCGCGGCCCACTCGGGACGCAACATTCCGTCTTCGCCGAACGCTCTCGGTTCGGTGACCCTGATCCAGTATCGCGAGCAGGGTGACGTGAGCAGCCGCAACGAAGGCCTGTTCATCCAGGACAAGTGGCAGATCCACCCGCGCGTGACGCTCAACCTCGGACTCAGGACCGAGCGTGAGAACGTTCCGAGCTTCAACCCGGAAGCTCCGGACCTCAAGTTCGGCTTCGGCGATAAGATCGCTCCGCGTCTCGGCGTTGCGTGGGATGTGACCGGCGACGGCAAGACCAAGTTGTCGGCTTTCTACGGCTGGTTCTTCGACCGGTTCAAATATGAACTGCCGCGCGGTTCGTTCGGCGGTGCTTACTACCACCAGTACTTCGGTGAGATCTTCGCCGGGGACACTGCATCGACCTTCACTTCCGAAGCCCTTCTGGGCGGCGGTACCGGTTCGATCGGCGGCAACTGCCCGACCGGCGCTGGTGCCTCGACGACCCCGATCTTCGGTCGCATCCGCTGCGACATCGACTATCGTGTTCCTTCGAACGCGGGCCTCGGTGTAGAATTCGGCGCGATAGATCCGGACATCAAGGCATTCCGCCAGAGCGAGTTCACGGTAACCGCTGAGCGTCAGCTGAGCAGGGACTTTGTTCTCTCGGGCCGCTTCACGAACAAGCAGGTCGACTGGGCGATCGAAGATGCTGGCTTCCTGACCACCTCGGGCAGCGAAGCTTACGTCATCGGTAACCCGGGCAGCGGCCTGCACCGTCAGCTTTCGGAAGAGAACGGCCTTCTTGCTCTCAAGCCTGAGCGTAAGTACCGTGCTCTCGAGGTCCGTCTCGACAAGCGCTTCTCGAACAACTACTACTTCAACCTGAACTACACGTACAGCCAGTTGAGGGGTAATTACTCGGGTCTCGCAAGCTCCGACGAAGAGGGCCGCGTTAGCCCGAACGTCAACCGTTACTTCGACCTTCCGCACGCGGGTTACACCGTTGCCGGTGGGCCGGACAACGGACCGCTCCCGACGGACCGTCCGCACGCGCTGAACTTCTTCGGTGCTTACAGCCTCGACTGGAACGACCGTTTCGGTTTCGGCGCGAACAACACCACGGAGTTCCAGTTCTTCACGACCGTGCAGAGCGGTACGCCGATGACGACCGTCGTTGACATCCTGGGTATCGACACTGTGCCTCTATACGGCCGTGGCGATCTCGGCCGCACCGAAACGTTCACGCAGACGGATCTCGCCATCCGCCATCGTTTCCGTTTCGGCCGCGACAACCGCTTCACGCTGGTTGCCGAGGCTGACGCCATCAACGTCTTCAACGAAGGCAACGTGGTCGGCATCAACAACCTGATCAACATCGCGGATTTCGACCTGACAGATCCCGCTCTAGGCCTTGTGACCGAAGCGGAATCGCTCCAGGACAATGCTTATCCGCTGGCGATCGGACGCTTCCAGCGCAACGGTGCTCCGGCACTCGTGACGGAAGCGAACTCGGATGTTTATGCACTCTATGGTATCCCGAACCTGTTCCAGGCTAAGAGGGAGTTCCGCTTCGGTTTCCGCCTGCTGTTCTAAGAACGGTTTAGTCTAGAAACTATTCGGCCGCCCGGGTCATGACC
>JAEZJR010000265.1 GCA_023415725.1 Acidobacteriota bacterium | reverse complement strand
TCGGCTCAACAGCGACGCGGATGACCGGATCGGGAAACTCCATCGACTCGAGGACGATCTGCTTCGTTTCGTCCGAGATGGTGTCACCGGTGGTGACGTTCTTCATGCCGCCGATAGCGACGATCTCGCCCGCTGCTGCGGTTTCGAGATCCTCACGCTTGTTGGCGTGCATGAGCATCAAGCGACCTACGCGCTCTTTAGAGCCCTTGATCGTGTTGTAAACGTATGAGCCCGAGGTAACGGTGCCCGAATAGATACGGACGAAAGCTAGCTGGCCAAGGTGCTTGTCGGCCATAAGCTTGAACACGAGCCCGGAGAACGGAGCCTTCGGATCGGCCGCACGAGTTTCGGTTTCGTCGGTCTTCGGATTGGTTCCCTCGATAGCAGGGATGTCGAGCGGGCTCGGGAGATAGTCGACAACAGCGTCGAGCAGCGTCTGTACGCCTTTGTTCTTAAAAGCCGAGCCAGTGACGACCGGAACGATCTTGAGATCGGTAGTTCCCTTACGAAGGCCTTTACGGATCTCATCCTCAGTGATCTCCTCGCCCTCGAGGTACTTCATCATCAGCTCGTCATCGACAGCGGAAACCGCCTCAACGAGCTTTTCACGCCATTCTTTGGCGGTATCGACGAGCTCAGCCGGTATGTCGGCAACTTCGTACTCGGCACCTTTGGTCTCATCGTTCCAGAGTAGGCCCTTCATTGAGATGAGGTCGATAACGCCTCTTAGGCGGTCTTCTTCACCGATGGGGATCTGGATCGCGACTGCGTTTGCACCCAGACGGGTAAGGATCGAGTTAAAGCTGCGTTCGAACGAGGCACCTGCACGGTCCAGTTTGTTGATGAAGCAAATACGCGGAACACCGTACTTATCTGCCTGACGCCAAACCGTTTCCGACTGCGGCTCCACACCGGCGACGCCGTCGAAAACCGCTACCGCACCGTCCAGCACGCGGAGCGAACGCTCGACTTCCATCGTGAAGTCGACGTGGCCCGGGGTGTCGATGATGTTGATGCGGTGCTCCTGGCCATTACGCTTCCAGAAGCAGGTCGTCGCCGCGGACGTGATCGTGATCCCGCGCTCCTGTTCCTGCTCCATCCAGTCCATCGTCGCGGTTCCCTCGTGCACCTCGCCGATCTTGTGCGACACGCCCGTGTAAAACAGGATGCGCTCGGTCGTCGTGGTCTTGCCCGCGTCGATGTGGGCCATGATCCCGATATTTCTGTATTTGTCTAAGCTAATGTTAGCCATTACTTATTTCTCACCACTGAGAACCCAGAGTTCACGGAGCTTTCTGAAATTCTTACCTCAGCGCTCTCGGTGTTCTCTGTGGTAAACCCTAGAATCTGTAGTGTGCGAACGCCTTGTTCGCTTCGGCCATGCGGTGGACGTCTTCTCTCTTCTTGATCGCTCCGCCGCGGCCCTGGTTGGAATCGAGCAACTCGCCGACGAGACGGTCGACCATTGTCTTTTCGCTCCGTCCGCGGGCGTTGCCGACGATCCAGCGGATCGCGAGGGCGTTGCGGCGGTCGCGGCTCACTTCGAGCGGCACCTGATAGGTCGCACCGCCGATACGGCGCGATTTCACTTCCAGCGCCGGGGCCACGTTCTCAACTGCCTTTTTGAAGATCTTCAGCGGCTCTTCGCCGGTCCTGTCCGCGATCTTGTCCATCGCGCGGTAAAAGATCGCTTCTGCGACCGCTTTCTTCCCTTCCCACATCATTCCGTTGATGAACTTCGTCACCAGCTGGCTGTTATAGATCGGATCCGGAAGAATTTCCCTTCTTTCAGCTACTCTTCGTCGTGCCATATATCAATTACTTGCCGCCTTTGGGCCGTTTCGCACCGTACTTGGAACGTGCCTGGTTGCGGTTCGCGACGCCCGAAGCGTCCAGCGTTCCGCGGATGATGTGGTAACGCACACCCGGAAGGTCCTTTACGCGGCCGCCGCGGATGAGCACGATCGAGTGCTCCTGCAGGTTGTGGCCGATACCGGGGATGTAGGTCGTCACCTCGATCTGGTTGGTGAGGCGAACACGTGCGACCTTACGGAGAGCTGAGTTCGGCTTCTTCGGGGTCGAGGTGTAAACACGGGTGCAAACGCCGCGTTTCTGCGGGTTTGCCTGCAGGGCCGGGCTGGCCGTTTTGTATTTGACTCTCTCGCGGCCCTTGCGAACCAATTGATTGATTGTCGGCATCTTTCTTCTTTTTTAGAGTTCACGCTTTAGCGTGTCTTCTGTTCGGATCAGAGCAAGCCAAAGCTTGAACTCTGAACTCATTTAAAAAGCAAAACTAACGTCTCACCTGACTCTTGCTCGGAAAAAATTCCGGCAGTTAGCTCAAGCAGCAATTGCTGGTTGATTAAAGTGATTGATCCGTAACCAAGAAAGCCCGACTTTGCTGTAGCGTGGCAATTAATAGATGTGACTCGTTACAAGCCAAGGACGTTGGTGCGTCCGCTTTACGCTACAATTCATGTTCAAGCTTTCAAACATCTGCCGTTCCGCGGCCTTCCAGCCACACTACAGCCCAGACCGTCAAAGTCCGAAACTCTAGATATTATGATTTTGACCAATTCGTGTCAAGGCGAGACGGGCAACCAAATGCACCATCCACACAAATTATCAAGTTGAGACACAAATGAGACCAAAACGGCCAAAAGTGGGACGCAAATGAGACCGAAAGGTTAACAATTGGGACGCGAATGAGACGCACGCGGCCCACGCGAGAACACGGTGAGACGCGTCCGCTTTCCAGATCATGGTGTAAGCGGACACCTCAGACAGTTCACCATTCCCACCATATCCGGCCAACTCGACCCCAGACCTGCTCGCGACCTACGAAAGCGGAACCAGGACATCGGTTACCCGCTTCACGCGCTGAAAGAGGCTGTCGTTCTGCCGCCACGGGACCCAGACGTCCGGGGTGATGCCGTTTATCTCGTTCATCCCGTTCAAACGGTACCGGACGCAGTCGGGCATGCGTACCAGGGCCCCGCAATTTTTCAGGGTGGTCGGGATTCCGCCGTTAGTGTAGCCGCATCCGGCTCCGAGAGTCGGGTAGCCGATAACGGTTGCTGCATTGTTATCGCGGAGCATCGAGGCGAAGGCTTCAGATGAGGAAGCGGTACGCGGATCCACCAATACTATGAGTTTTCCTTTATATAGACCTTCCTGATAGGTGTATCGGCTGGCTGAAAAATAGAGATTCCCGAGAACCGTGTTGGAAAGTTCACCCGGTTTTGCGTATTCAACTGGGCTTTTGGCGAATTTTGCCACGATCGAACAGTTGGCTTTGCGGTTTTCCCACAGCGGGGAGATGTCGCATGGGGTTTCGGACTCCAGAAGGTCCTGTTTTGCTGCCGCAGCCGCCGCGGTCAACTTCTCCCGCGTGCCGCCGGAGGAGCTTGGAATCGCAGCTTCGATGTCGGAGAGCCGATCGCGGTTTTGCTTGATCCAGTGCGGATGCCGTACGAATCCGCTGGCGGGGGAGCGCAGTCGTACTGTTGTGAGCATTCGTGCCATGGGCTGGTAAACGTCGTTTCCGCCGCCATTACCTACGAGGTCGACTACCAGGACGTCGATCTTTGCTTCCGAGAGGCGCTTCACCTGCGCGGCCATCGCGGCAACATACATGTTGCCTGTCCGCGAACGGATCTTGCTGACGCACTCATCGCCGCAGGGAGAGTCCTGCGATAGTTTCAGTTCCGCAGCGGCGGCCTCACAAAGCTCCGGATAGATCGATTCGTCGAATAGCCGGATCCCCACTACGCCAAATCGTTTCCCATTCGCGAGGGTCCCGTAGCCTGCGGGGATGAATTTCGATTCCTCTGAATTCAGGAGCTTGAACCCGTTCAGAGTCGTGAAGTCGAGTGTGGTACGGTTCGCCCGAGCTCGAAACCCGATCCGCTCACAGAGTGGTCCGTTTGGGTTCGCCCGGACGGAGGGCGAAGCGGAGCCCACCCATTCGGCCCTTAAATGACCGTCACCGAACGCCCGAAGGAAATTTTCGATCGCGATCCGTGCTTCAGCGTCCGTCTTCGCGGCCCGGATGGTAGTCTCAGCCTCCCCTGAAAGCCGCTGCAGGTCCAACCCCCGCTCCGAAACCGCCCATTCGAGGTTAGCGTAATGGCCGGACATTTCCCGTTTTAGCTGCGTGAAGTCCTCCAACCAAAGGTCAGGGTTGTAACTTTGGCCAAGAACGGACGAGACAAGTAGAGCGATAAGAACGGTCAGAGCTATTCGTTTCATACAGTTAGGCGGCCGATGGCCGACATTCTTGAACGAATGCCCCTCCGAATTTGTTCCCTCAGGTGGTTGTAGCGGAAAAATCTGTCTGAAACCTTACAGATTTCCACCGGTTCACTGGCTAACCTTTTTCGATAGGGTTATTTTATCGGATCTGAAACAACCGGCCTCATGCGACGCGCCGCTCACGATCTGCGTCGAGGCTTCCCTTCTGAGAATAGATCCAATTGATATCGAAGTTATTTCTGTTCAAGGGCACGAAAATGGGCTCGCCGTGGAAGTGTCGGCGGGATCATCTTCACGAATGAACCATGGAGGTTAAGTAGTAATGGGTCAAAGAGATAGAGGAGAATTCAACTGGGGCGGCGACCGCCGCGGGGACGATCGAAGCCGCTATGGGCGAGGCGGACGCGGAGGATACAGGTCCTCGCGAATCGAAAATTACGGCGATCAGGCGTACGACGAGTACGACTTGGGGAGCACGTACGAACGCAGCCGCGGGCGCGAACACCTGGGCGAATACCCACGCGGCCGTGAGGATCAGAGCCGGAGGGGCAGTTACAGCTCGCGCGAGCGTGACACGGATTCTTACAGCGGCGGTTACGGCGGACGAGGCGGCGGATATTGGGGCTCCGAATCCGAGTCGTATCGCGGAGGCGACCGCTGGGGCACGGAAGACCGGGATCCGTATTACGGCGGCGGCGGCCTTTTC
>JAEZJR010000259.1 GCA_023415725.1 Acidobacteriota bacterium | reverse complement strand
AAAGTCTTTTGTTATCAAAAGATAAATACCCCGGAGACTTATCAAAAATGAAGATCGGATTACCGAAAGAGATCAAGGATAACGAGTACCGCGTCGGTTTGACCCCGGCGGGTGTGAATGCGTTGGTTAACGCCGGGCACGAGGTTTTTGTGCAGAAGACGGCCGGTGACGGTTCGGGCTTCACGGACGAGCAGTACGAAAAGGCCGGCGGTTCGCTGCTGGACACCGCCGACGAGGTTTGGGCCACCGGCGACATGATCGTAAAGGTGAAGGAGCCGATCGCTCCGGAATACCCGCGGATGCGTGAGAACCAACTGCTTTTCACGTATTTGCACCTCGCCCCCGAGCTTGAGCTCACCAAGCAGATGATGGAGAAGGGCGTTTCGGGCGTGGCTTACGAAACGATCACGGACGCGCACGGCAAGCTCCCGCTGCTCACGCCGATGTCGGAAGTGGCGGGCCGCATGTCCGTGCAGGTCGGTGCTACTTACCTCGAGAAGATGAACGGCGGCAAAGGGATCCTGCTGGGCGGCGTCCCGGGCGTGCCGGCCGCAAACGTCGTGATCCTCGGCGGCGGCGTTGTCGGTACTGAAGCCGCGAAGATGGCTGTCGGCCTCGGTGCACGCGTAACGATCATCGACAAGAACCTCGAGCGTCTCCGCGAACTCGACGATATCTTCCTTTCGAAGGTGCAGACGCTGGCTTCTTCGCGTTACGCGATCGAGGAAGCCATTTCGCATGCCGATCTTGTGATCGGTGCGGTGTTGGTAGTCGGTGCAGCAGCTCCGAAACTTGTCACCCGTGACATGCTGCCCACCATCCCGAACGGTTCGGTGCTCGTGGACGTTGCGGTTGACCAGGGCGGTTGCTTCGAGACGACGCATGCCACGACCCACTCGAACCCGACCTATTACGAGGAAGGCGTTCTGCACTATTGCGTTGCGAACATGCCCGGTGCAGTTCCGCGCACTTCGACGTTCGCTCTGACCAACGCTACACTGCCGTTCGCCCTCGCTCTGGCGAACAAGGGTTTCGAACGCGCGGTCACCGAAGATCCGTACCTCCGCGAAGGCGTCAACACCTATGCAGGTAAACTCACCTACAAGGCTGTTGCGGAATCACAGAACCTCGAATACACGCCGATCGACTCGCTGCTGGACCTTAAAGCGGCCTCCGCGAGCTAAAGCAGGCGGTCGAGGGCTTCGAGCAATTGTGATTTGAGGTCGGTACCTTTCGGGATGAAGGCATCGATGAATTCGGGAGCGGGCTTGTCGCCACGGGCGGTGAGCCCGCTTATCATTATTCGGGGGATTCCGCGTTTTTCGGGGTCGGTGTCGAGGATCTTAAATAGTTCGGTGCCGGTGAGTTGCGGCATGTCATCGTCGGCGATGATCGCGTCGACCTCGTGATCGAAAGCTAGTTTGAGGGCCTCGCGGCCGTCCTCGGCGATGAGGACATCGTGGCCTTCCGATCTGAGGATGGAATCAACGAGTTTACGAATGGACGCGCTGTCGTCAGCTATGAGGATCGTCATGTTGGTCTGGATGCGTAGGCGTGGCGAAAGTGGGTAAGGGAGAAACGCTTGCCAACCAATTCGGGGAAAATCTACACTAACAAGCTTATCACGCGATGTACGAATTTGCAGTAACACCCGCCATCACGCAGCTCCGCCGTCCGGGCGTGACGATAACCGAGGTCACATCGGGAAGCCTCGGCGAGGAGTTGGAACTTGCGCCGAACGACCGCATCGTAAAGGTCAACGGCCGCGGCGTTCGTGATTACCTTGATTTTCGCTTCCAGACAGCTGGTGAGACGGAATTGACCTTTCACGTTCGTAAATCGGGCGGGGAACTGCTCGAGATCGAGTTCGACCGGGAGGAGGGGGAAGATTTCGGCCTGATGTTCGAGCAGATCGTGCCCCGACAGTGCGCGAACGAGTGCCTTTTCTGCTTCTGCAAGGGGAACCCGGAAGACGCCCGAGCCTCGCTTTTCGTCCGCGACGAGGACATTAGGCTTTCATTCCTTTACGGGAACTACACAACGCTTTCCTCGATCACCGAGGATGAAATGAACCGCATCATCGAGCAGCGTTTATCCCCGCAATACGTTTCGGTGCATGCGACAGACCTCAAGACCCGGGCGTATCTTTTGGGCGTTGATGAAAAAAGGGCGGACATCTTCGGTAAATTCCAGCGATTGCTCGACAACGACATCGAGATCCACGCCCAGGTCGTTTTGTGCCCGTAAATAAACGACGGCCCTATTTTGGAAAAGACGCTCCGAGACCTTGCCGCCTTGCACCCCAAGGTTGTGAGCGCTGCGATCGTGCCCGTCGCGCTGACGAGGTATAACACCGACCAACGTCTGACCCGCGTAACCCCGGAATTCTGCCGACGGACGATCTGGGAGGTGGAGAAGCTGCAGAAGGAGTTCCGCAGGACGCTTGGCAAGACATTCGCGTTCCTCGGTGACGAGATATATATCAAGGGCGGGGTTGATATTCCGTCCCGCCGGCATTACGGCGACTACCCGCAGATCGAGGACGGTGTCGGGATGGTGCGGTCGTTCCTGAATGCGTTCGAGAGGCTTCTGGATAGCTGCCGAAAACAGACCGACCGCACCGAGGCAGTGCAGCTTGCCCGGCGATATTTTAAGAACGTGCGAACGCACCCCGTAGCGCGAACTCCGGAACCGATCATGGCCGGAGCTACCTTGCCGATCGAGAGGCCCCGCGGAGCGAAACTATTCGGGACCGTTCTGACGGGCGAAATGTTCGCCCCGACGATGGCCGAGCAGATCGACAAATATAACGAGCTGACCGGCTCGAGATTGAAGGTGCTCGCGGTGCCGAATACGTACTTCGGCGGTGATGTGGCCGTCGCCGGACTTCTCTCAGGTCGAGACTATTTGAATGTCGCCGGGCAGATCGAAGGCGATTTCGCCATCATCCCGAAGCACACCATAAAATCTGACGAGCCGATCCTGATCGATGGGATGATGTTCGACGAACTCAAATCGAAATTCCCCGTTCCGGTCTATGACCTGGATCTCGACGGGTTCATTCAATTCCTTGCCACGAAATAAAGAAAGGGCGGCCGGTAGGCCGCCTCTCTTTCTGCCCGAATATTCCGATCTAACGAGTGAAGTTATAGACGATCACACCGGAAACCTTGACGGGAACCCCGGAGAGGGTCGTCGGTTTGAATCGAGCCTTCCAGGCGGCATCTTCTGCGGCTTGACGAAGCATAATGTGGCCGCTGACGGCTTTAGCGGAGATCACCTTTCCGTTCTCATCGATGGTCACCTGGACATTGACTGCGCCTGCCGCACGGATCGCTTGAGCGGCAGCAGAGTACGCCGGTTTCGGAAGGTCGATCGCGGAGCCGTTAACTACGCCTCCTGTTTTGACCATCGTCTTCTTCTCAGCTTTCGGGGCGGGAGGCGGCGGAGGCTTAGTGCCCGTGTCCTCAGTTTCATCAGTCGAAATGCCCACCGCACTTCCGGAGCCAATCTCACGGCCCGGACGGTCGGATTCGTAAATCGCGGCCCCGTTTGATTCGGGTCCCCGGCCTATTCTGAAATCACCTGCCGGCCGCGAAAGGTAAGCATTCTTGGCTACGGACACCCCGGTCGGGGCTATCGTGGGTTCGTCGGTGCGCGCCATATTCGTCTGGCGTGTAGTTTCGGTGCTGGACGCGGTCTGGGAGTTCCGGGGTTGGGGGCGGACGGGGTCGGGTTCATCGGCGGGTGCCGTAGCGGCGACCGGGGCGAGAAGTTCAGCTATATCGAAATTATTCGTTCCGAGCGAGTAGTCTGCTGCGTAAATGCCCGCTACGACGGCGGTGGCGAAGAGAATCCCAACGAAGATGAAAGACGCGACGAATATACGGCGGCGTGGTTTTAGGTCAGCGCCATTCAGATCGGATTCAACAAGCTTGTCGAACATAAACAATTCCTCCTGAAGTGTTACGGTGCCAACCGATTCGGCTAAATCGCCGATGAACCGTTAGACCCCGAACGGAAAGAATTGTTCCCGATAAATTTTAGAAATTAATATCGCCTGATAAGCACGACGCCGATGCTGATCAAAACCATGCCTATAACGCGCATGAAACTGATCTGCCGCACCTCGAGCCCGAGGAGGCCGAAGTGATCCATCACGAGCGCCGTGATCATCTGGCCGGCTATGATGAGGCTGATGGTCATGGCAACGCCGATGCGCGGAAGAAGGATGATCGTGGCGGTCACGAAGAAAGCCCCGAGCAAGCCACCGATCCAGGCGATCGCGGGAGCGTCCTTGGAATTGGTGAGGGAAGCGAGCGATTCGCCTGAAACGATCGAGTAGATAAAAATGGAAAGGGTGCCAACGGTAAACGATACCAGAGCACCTAGGACCGGGCTGCTGAGGGCGACCGCCATCTTGTTGTTGACAGCGGTTTGCACCGGAAGCACGGCTCCAGCGATCAGGGCGACAAGCAATAGGAAATAGATGTTGGACATCGGGTCAGGAGCGAGAGTTAGTAGGGAACCTTGTCGGGCTTCTCGACCCAGTTCTTGAAGACCTCCAGCCCCTCGTCCCGCATCATTGTCGAAATGGGCACCCTACGTTTGGCGAAATCTTCGCCGCATAGTTCCTCGTATATGAAGGCGTCGTCGAATCCTGCCCCCGCGGCGTCGGTGCGGTTGCATGCAATGTAGATCCTGTCGGCCCGGGCCCAGTAGATCGCTCCCAAACACATCGGGCACGGCTCGCAAGATGTGTAGACTATGCAGCCCTCGAGTTGAAACGAACCGAGCTTGTGACATGCTTCCCGAATGGCAACGACCTCAGCGTGGGCGGTAGGGTCGTTCGTCGAAGTGACCTGATTGTTGCCCTCGCCGACGACCTCACCGTCTTTTACGATCACGCATCCGAACGGACCACCTAGGTTCTGGTCGACTCCGGCCTGAGCGAGTTCGATCGCCCGGGCCATGAATTTGCGGTCGAGTTCGCTCATCTCGGCGTTACCTTTATCTCAAAGAGCCGCCGCCATTTTTTGCCGGTCACGAACATCCGATCGCCTGCAGCGTCGTACGCGATGCCGTTCAGAACGTCCGCGTCATCGTTCTTGTTCATTTCGTCATCGGCAAGCGAATTCAGGTCCACCTTTCCCAAGAGTCTTCCTGTTTCCGGGTCGATCCTGATTATCCAGCCCGTTTGCCATACGTTCGCCCAGATCTCGCCCTTGACGAATTCAAGCTCGTTAAGCTGCATTATCGGTTTACCTGCCTCATCTTTTACGACGAGCGTTTTTATCGTTTTGAAGTCCTCAGGATTGACGACCCGGATGACGTGCGTCCCATCACTCATGAACAAATTCGTTCCGTCATTGGTCAGCCCCCAGCCCTCTCCGGGGTACCGGAATTCCTTCAGGAGCTTAAAGTTCATGTCGTAAACGAACCCGGTCATCTCGCGCCATGTGAGCTGGTATATCTTGTCGTTGAGGATCGTAATGCCCTCGCCGAAGTACTCGCGCGGCAGGTCGTATTTCTGTACGACCTTCCCGGAGGTGTACTCGACCTTCCGCAGGCTCGAATAGAAGTCATCGCCCTGCTTCCCGCCGGTTCCTTCGTAAAGGAAACCGTCCTTGAATTCTAGTCCCTGAGTGAAGGCTTTCGGGTCGTGCGGGTAGGTCTTGACGATCTGGTAGTCGTAGGTGATGACCGGCTGATTGGCAGTATTGGACACGGGCGGTTTAGAGTTGCCGTTCGAGGTCGGCGGCGTATTCCCGCACGAGACCGCTATAGCGGCGAACAGGAAAAAAAGATATGAACGCATATTCTATCTAGCGAGAGCACGGTTGATCGCCCTTCGGAAAGCTTCGGCTGATAACCGGTGCACCTTCACGCCGTTGACGAAGATCGCCGGTGTGCCGGACACGCCGTGAGTGTCGCCGTCGGCGATATCTTTCCTTATCTCAGCGGCCGAACTTTCGACGGTCAAGTCTAGCTCAAACTGTTTCGCATTCAAACCCAGATCGGCTGCGTACTTCTTTAGCGATGCGGCATCGAGGGCCGACTGGTTACGGTACAGCAAATCGATATATTCGAAGTATTTGCCCTGTGCACCGGCAGCGTTGGCGGCCATTGCGGCAGCAAAGGCATTTTCATGAATGCTCTCGAGTGGATAATCGCGAACTACAAAGCGGACTTTATCGCCGAACTCGGAGATAACGGACTTGAGCACGGGGTGCGTTCTGGCACAGGCCGGGCACTGGAAGTCGCTGAACATTACCACGGTGACGGGAGCGGACGCAGGGCCACGCGAAGGGTCATCGTCGGCTGAAACGTTTTGGGCGATGACGGGCGGTTCTTTCAATAAGATCTTGATTTCGTATTTTGCAAAAAGGCGATCCATTAGCGCGGTTTCAAGCTGCTCCCGCTCGCCGTCAGCGAAGGTGCGCATCTTGTCCGTTACCTCCGCGGCGATGATGCTGCTTGTGTCGGTTCCGCGAGCCTTTGCTTCCTCTTCGATCAAATCGTTCAAAATGCCGATCTCGAGTTCAGCTCTCAGGTCTTCGTATAGATGCCACTGCAGGTCATTCAGCTTTAATCGGTTCGCCGTTTCGAATTCCTGTGCCGTGATGCGTCGTGTGCCGAACGTCGCGAGCACGTCGGCCGGTTTCAGGTCAGCGGCGTTCACGTTTTTGCCGGCGGTGTACTTATATTTCGACTGGAGCGATGCGATGTATTCACCGACGGCCTTCTGCTCCGGCTCGCGCTTCAAATAATCGACGATCTCCTTTCGAACCTCATCGAGGGGGCGATTCCCGAGAGCGGCCCGATTTGCGTCGTATACTGCTTGAACGAGGTTAGCGGCAGGTTCAGGTACTTTACCACGGACGGTTGCGATCAGTTTGTCGCGGGTCGATCCCACCGCCTTGGTTTCCATGTCGAGCAAACCCTCAGCGATCATCTGTGACAATAGCTCCGTCCTGGCCGCCTCGTATTGTGCCTTTTGGTTCGCGAAAAGGTTTTGTCCGGTGGGCGAGAGAACGCTTTGCGAGAAAGACTTCCCTTTGCCGGTCGCGAGGACGACGTCGGCGTTTTGGGCAAATAAAGTCGCAGGAAATACGAGTAATAGGATCGCGAAAAAACGAACAGGCATCCCCCGAATTGTAACAAATCGGGGCGTTAGTCTGGGGAACCTGGATATCGGAAATTAAGGCTTTGAAAAGAAAAAATTGAGAGATGCCAAGCGGGATCTTCCGCCGCGACATCTCTCAAGCTTTGTCCCTAGGCAGACATTCCTGCCGTCCTCGAAACTTCCTGAACGACCTCTGCGGTCTTGCTGCCGTCGGCATTTATCGCAATGTCGGCCTGGGCGATCATGCCGCAGCACGCGCCGTTCTTGTCCACGACCACGACTCGGCGTATTTGCTGCTCCTCCATGAGGTTGCAACACTCCTCCAATGAGGTTTCAGGTGTCACGGTCATTACATTCGTGGTCATCGCGTCGGAAGCCGTCAGGTCGAGCGGGTTTTTGCCCTCGGCGACGGTCCGGATCGTGATATCGCGGTCGGTGATCATTCCAACCGGCTTTTTGCTGTCCTTGCTGTCGACGACGGGGATAGCCCCGCAATCGCATTCAACCATCATTTTTGCCACTTCGGTCAGCGGCGTGTCAGATGTGCAGCAGGCCGGATCAGCGGTCATAACTTCACTTACGTTCATCGATCTTTCCCTCCTTAATTTTGCCCTTTTAGGACGAATACGGTCCGCACTCTGCCTCGTCGATTGATACACTGGGAAATAATTCGTATTGAAACAGAGCAGAACGTCGATTCGACATGAGTATGATCGCAAAAAGTGTTCCATCGAGACTGTCGGGAAGCAGACTTGACCAATTGTTTTACGAACGGACCGACACGCTCGGCGTGGCTCGTGACCTTCTTGGCAAATTATTGGTCGTGCCGGACCAGCAGGGAAATCGTGTATCCGGAATGATCGTAGAGCTTGAAGCCTATATGGGCGTCACGGATAAAGCGGCTCATAGCTACGGCGGGAGGCGGACAGCCAGGAACGAAGTCACCTATGGGCCCGGCGGGCACGCCTATGTGTTCTTCATCTACGGGATGTACTACCAGCTGAACTTTGTGCTCGGTCCTATCGATCATCCCCACGTCGTCCTCATACGTGCGGTCGAACCGGTCGAAGGGATCGACGTGATGCGAGAGCGTCGGGGCGCGATGAAGGACCGAAATCTGACCTCCGGACCGGGGAAATTGTGCATTGCAATGGGAATTGACCGTTCGCTGAACGGGGCGGACCTGACGGGCGAGCAAATTTGGGTGGAAAACTACGATTCGTTTGAAGCTGGCGAAGTTTCGGTCGGTAAGCGGATCGGGATCGACTACGCCGAGGAGGACGTGGAGAATCCGTGGAGGTTCTGGGTCACGGGGAACCAGTTCGTCAGCAAGGTCCCCAGGGGCCGTTAGGGCGAACGTGACTGGAGCTGCATCCGCATTCCGAATTTCGGACGCAGCGTGATCATTGGGTTTAGGCCGATCTTTTGACCGGGCACCAGATCGAGCTGCCAGCGTTGAGCGAGTGTTGCTAGAATCAGTATCGCTTCGGTCCAGGCAAATCCTTCCCCGATGCACCGGCGGACCCCGCCGCCGAACGGGAAATAGATGAACTTTTGTGAGGCTTCCTTAACGCTAAGAGACTCCCATCTTTCGGGCAAGAATTTGTCAGCATCGTTCCAAAAGCGTTTATCGCGGTGCATAACCCACTGGCTTGCCAGGACTAGAACTCCTTTCGGAACGCGATACCCGCCGAATGAGTGTTCCTCGATGGCCAAGCGTCCGACGGTCCAGGCTGGCGGGTACAGCCGCATGGATTCGGCAATGACGTGTTCGGCATAGGTGAGCTTCGGGATGTCATCATACGCGGGCGGGCGTCCGGCCAGTACTCGATCGAGTTCTGCGCGGAGCCGCGCCGCTATTTCCGGATTTTGAGACAGCAGCATCCACGTCCACGTTAAGGCGTTTGCGGTGGTTTCGTGGCCGGCGAGGAAGAGCGTAAGGGCTTCATCACGGATCTGTTGATCGGTCATTACGCCCGAATCATCCTCGTCCCGAGCCAACAGTAACATGGAAAGCAGATCGCCTTTGTTTTCGCCTGATCGCCTTCGCTCGTCGATCATGCGAAAAATGACGTTGTTGAACGTGTCCCGGGCACGGTGAAACTTACGCGAGTGTGGGATCGGCAGTTTTTCCAGCAGTTCCGAGAACGGGAGGAGCAGGAAATTAAACAGCTGTGTAACGGTCGTCATCGCCCGGCCGACCTCGTCCGCTTCGTCAGTCACGTCCGCAGAGAATAATGTCCGGCCTACGATCCGAAGCGTGAGGTGCATCATTTCTTTGTCGATGTCGAGAACCTCACCGTCTCGCCATTTTTGTGTAGACTTTAACGCCTCTTCGACCATGACACCGGAATACTCCGCGATGCGGTCGCGGTGGAATGCGGGCTGGATCATCCGGCGCTGCCGCAGGTGGAACTGCCCCTCGCTTGTAAGCAATCCTTCGCCTAGCAACGCCTTTGCTCGCTGGAGAGCTCGGCCTTTCTTGAACTTGGAATGGCTGATGACGAACAGATCGCGGACCATTTCCGGATTCGCGATGGCATAAGCCGGCTGCGGGCCCAATCTGAAGTACGAAACATCACCAAGCGCTGCTTGCCGCGTTAGAAAGCCGGTCGGATCTTTCCGAAATGAGCGGAAGTGCCCGCCGAAAAGGCCGGGCCGCTGCGATGGCGGCAATTCGATCGAGGGAACAGGTTTCACGCTGGTGCAATTATCGTCCTTTTTGGCCTCGGAAAGCCACATTTTCAAGAGGGCAACCGATTTCGGGATTCATCGCTAAACTGGTAAATTAAAGCTTTATGACCGAACCCAAAGTCCAGAAAGTGAAGCCGGATATTCGGGCTATTACCCGCCTTGTACCGCCCAGCGGAAACCTCGTACAGGGGCAATCGGAACTGCCCATCAACCCGCAGCTTGCTGCCGAAGCTGCCACGATAATTGCCGCCAGCGACAATCATTACGGGGGCAGCGAGGGGGATACCGATCTGCGCAAAGCGGGCGCACAGAAGATGAAACGGTTCAACAACATCGAAGTGGACCCGGACGCGAGGCCGTTCGAGGTGATGGTGACCAACGGCGGGACCGGGGCATTGATAGGGATAGCCCAATCGTACCTTCGCGGAAAGTCCGCTTTGGTTTTCGAGCCGTATTACCCATACCACCGGCGCATTCTGGAGGAATTTGGTGCTAAATCTGAGGCATTCGAACTAGATGAGAACCTCACCTTCGAAAAGGACGCCTTGCTGGCTCGGTGCAAAGAGCTGAAAGACCGTGCTGAATTTCCCCTTCGGGCGATAATTGTCTGCACCCCGGCCAACCCGAGCGGGAAGGTGATGTCGCAGACGGAACTCGAAGCGATCGCAGGTGTGGCGAAGGAGTTGGACCTGCTGGTCATCTCCGACGAGGTTTACGAGCATTACGTTACGGGTGAGAATCCGCACATCCCAATCGCGAGCCTGCCTGACATGCGGGAGCGGACGATCACGGTCAATTCGTTCTCCAAGTCGTGGAACATCTCGGGCTGGAGGCTCGGATATGCTTATGGCAAAGGTGAACTGATCGCCCCGATCAACGCCGCCGCGAACGTCATTTACGTGTGCCCGGTCACGCCTTTGCAGGCAGCTCTCTCGAAAGTAGTGATGGCGGACGATAGTTATTACACACAACTCCGGGACAAATTCGATCAGAAGCGTATCCGCTTTTCAGAGGGCATACGCGAACTCGGTTTCGATATTTATAACTCGGGCTCCGCGTTCTACCTTTGGGCACGAATCCCTGAGCAGTACAACGACTCGATCGCGTTCAACGAGATGTTAATGCGCGACGCAGGGGTCGGGATGACACCAGGTAGAGCCTTCGCCGACAGCGATGCCTGGGACGCGTACGTTCGCATTTGCATCGCTCGTGAGGATCACATTCTCGACGGTGCATTGGAAAAGCTGCGTGCAGTGTTGAGATAAAATTATTCATCACTACTTAGTCGGCCGTTGACTTCAGGGAAGCAGGTGTTCGCGATGGTTACGAATTTCGTGCTCACTTTAAAGCCGTAAGCTTCCCCGTGCCAGAGCCGGAGCTCTGCGGTCGTCCTTTCAAAGTCATCTTTTGTCCTCATCGGGTCAAGGGCGATCCACTGCGAGCAGCTTTGTTTTCTAACTACCCCACGTACGGCTGAACGAAGACCGGGAGCGAAAACAGATGGATTCAATGCTTCATTAAGATGGTCGGTGATGAACGGCCGCAGCAGGTTATCTTGGGTCAGTTCGCCTTCGTTTAACGCCCACTGCCCGTTCTTCAAAACCAACGTCGGGGGCCGTATGTATCCACCGATCTTTACAGGTCTGGTTAACCCTTCGTAGAACTTCATTCCGGCGTAGTTAGCCGCCAGGTCAGCGTTCGAAAAGACTCCGCCTACGAGGGTGCCGTAATACGTGTGTTCCGTCATTCTGCCCCAGGCTGTAGCCTTCTCTCTAGCGTCGAGTTCCGTGGAGCCCTTCGACAGTTCACGAGTGTAAACCTTGTAGTATGTGTAGCCTTGCTGAAAGAAGTGGGCGATCTTGTCTGTCCCCAAACTGGTGCCGTAAAGATTGACGGTCGGGCTTATCGTAAAATAATTGGTAGACAATGATGCGTAGATCGAGTGGCGGTAAGGGGTCTTAAATCGGGCGGGCTGAGATCGGAACCGATGCGAGTCCATCCAACTCCCCGCCTTGGCGAAGGCGATAATACCGTAACCGAGCCGCTTGTATACTTCCCGGGCTATCGCGAAGTCGGAACGGAGGTAAATCAGCCTCTCGGTGTTTTCGGCTTCGCATCTTCGCGAAAGACATTTCTGCCGTTCTTCGATCTCTTTATTTATTTTAATTACGGCGGCGCGAATATTTTCTGCAGTGTACTCCGCAACCTCGTCGCCGATGTCTGCAAGCGGGACCGGCGGGAGATTGTATTGGTCGGTTTCGAACGCCCAAGCTGCCGGGACTTGGACAATTGAGATAGTCAGTAAAGTGACGAACGCAATGATCCTTTGCATATAGCGACTAGCCGGTACTTTATCAGGTCAGAGGTGGGGGCTACGAACTTTTTGCACCCGTTTTGGTATAATTTGAATCAAATTTCCGCGAGAATGAAGCGCACTTCAGGCGTATAAGCTCTCCACTCGCTGCGGCGGATAGAAAAAATGAAGAAAATAATTGTTGCTGTTGTTCTGGCTGGCTTCTTGTTTGCCTCGTTTCCGGTGCTTGCGGACGAGGGCATGTGGACCTTCGATAACCCGCCGTTGAAGCAGTGGAAGGAACGCTACGGTTTCGAACCGACACAAGAGTTCCTGGACAGGATCCGGCTGGCGTCGCCCAAGGTGAACAACGCCTCCGCGGGGTTCGTGTCCCCGAACGGCCTTATTGCCACCAATCACCACGTTGCAGCCGGCTACATCGAGCGGCTTTCGAGCAAAGAGCGTGATCTGTTGAAAACTGGCTTTTACGCGAAGACACAAGCGGATGAACTGAAGATCCCGGACGCCAGCGCGACCGTGCTCGCCTCATACGAGAACGTCAGTGAGCGCGTCCAGAAGGCTGCCGGCGATGCAGGTGACGCTGCTAAGCGATCTGCCGAGATCGCGAATATCGAGAAGGATTGTCCGGCGGGGCTGACCTGCCAGGTCATCTCGTTCTACAGCGGCGGAGAGTATTGGCTTTATCGTTTTAAAATCTACCGAGACATCCGCCTGGTTATGGCTCCGGAGGAGCAGGCGGCATTTTTCGGCGGTGACCTCGACAACTTCACGTTTCCGCGGCACGATCTGGATTTCACGTTCCTGCGGGCTTACGAAAACGACAAACCGGCCGGCACGCCGAATTACTTCAAGTGGTCGGAAACCGGAGCAAAGGATGGTGAGTTCGTACTTGTTTCCGGCTATCCAGGTTCAACAGCCCGCCTGCTGACCGTCTCGCAGCTTGCTTATCAGCGCGACGTGGGGAACCCGCTGCAGAAGCAGGTGTGGGAAACCCGACGGCGAGCTCTAGAGAATTACGCCAAACTGGGACCTGAGCAGGCTCGCCAAGCCAACCCCGGAATGCGTTCATTCGCCAACTCTCTCAAGCGTTTGGCCGGCCAGCAGGAAGGACTCCTTAACCCGCGCAACTTCGGCCGCAAGGAAGCCGAGGAGAAGGAACTTCGCGACAGGCTCGCGCAAAAGCCTGAACTGAATCGCCAATACGCGCCGGCTTGGGAGAACATAGCGAGTGCTTACAAGCAATTGCCGGCCAAGGCGAACCAGCTTGCGTACTCGAATCTTGCCGCTTCAAGGCTGGCGACGATCGCCCAGCAGATCGTCAACTACCACACCGAGTTACCGAAGCCGAATCAGCAGCGATATCCCGAGTACCGGGATACGCGCCTGGAAGCATTCAAAAATTCGCTGTATTCGCCCGCTCCCATTTACATCGAGATGGAGGAAGCGGCCTTGACCGATTGGCTGACGCAGGCCCGGAAGGTACTCGGCGCGAACGACCCGTTCATTAAGGCTGCTCTCGGCGATGCCGAGCCGGCGGAAGTTGTTCGTAAGGCAGTTCGGGAAACCAAGCTGATCGATCCGGCGGCTCGCCGTGCGTTGATCGAGGGCCCCGCGTCCGCGATCGCCTCCTCGACGGATCCGATGATCACATTGGCTCGCCGCGTCGAGCCGATCGTGCGTGAACTTCGTGCATGGAACGAGAAGAACATCACCGACGTCGAAACGGCGAACGGCACTAAGATCGCTCAGGCACGATTTGCGGTTTATGGAAAGACGATCCCGCCGGATGCCAATTCGCAGTTGCGGATCGAATACGGCGTTGTAAAAGGGTATGAGGAAGATACGACTCTTGTTCCGTACAAGACCACGTTCTTCGGGCTTTACGATCGGGCACTTAGCTTTGCTGAGAAATCGCCGTTCGATCTGGCGGACAGCGTTAAGTCACGGCGGGATCGGGTCGATCTTTCGACACCACTGAATTTTGTTTACACAGCGGACACGATCGGCGGCAACTCGGGTTCGCCCGTGATCAACCGCAACGGCGAGCTTGTCGGCCTGAACTTCGACAGCAATCTTCAGAAGCTCTCGAACCGCTATTGGTACATCGAGGAGGCGGAAGGTTCGCGAGCCGTGGGCGTCCATTCGGCGGGCATCCTTGAAGCCCTTCGGAAGATCTACGACGCTAACGAACTCGCCAACGAGCTGACGGCAAACTAGGTTTTTAGACAAACAGCGACCGGGCAACTGGATCCTAGCAATTCCAGTTGCCCGGTCGCTGTTTGTCTCAGGCAGGCTGGCCCGAGGTTTCACCTTCCCCTTGATCGACTCCTTTTACTTATGTTCAGGCGAGTTATGCACGATCTTTCCTGATTTTGGGTCTACCCAAACGTCCCGAACCTTCCCCTTTGCGTTTCGGATCTCGAATGCGTAGACTTGCTTGCCATTTCTTGATTGCAGATCACCAGATTCGACGGTGCCTTTAACCCTTCTTAACGCCCGTTCTCGTGCTTCTTCGAGCGTGACGTCTTTTTTTTTTCGCCTTCATTGTCTTTGAAGGTGCCTTTGCCTTTGCAGTCTTAGTGTTCTTTGCCTGTGAAGTGGCCGGAGGGGTTTGGGCGAAAACGTTCGCCGAACCTAACGTCACCACGAAAGCGAGCAGAACCGAAAGCAGTTGAACTTTGCCGATGTGTTTTGTAACGATGCTCATTGCTAATCTCCTTTTTCTGATTTGACCCGCAAACCCGCGAGTAC
>JAEZJR010000187.1 GCA_023415725.1 Acidobacteriota bacterium | reverse complement strand
AGAGTAGGCAGAGCGCGAAGATCGCAAAAACGAAATGCGGGAAGGGGTTGTTTTTCATGGGCACTTAAAGATCGCCGCAGATTTCAGTATCACGCGAGAAATCCTTCGGACACGCACACACGGTTTAAACGAATAATAGATCCTTTATCGAATGATTCGCGGTTGAAGCCGGTACGCGACAGTGTTCAACCGTGAGTGCGACCGATTTTTCAAGCGAGTCGATTCATCTGGGATACCCTTTAAGTCCGCGCATACCAACTGAACGAATCACTCGATACCCCTTTCTCGATAAGCGGAGGGCCTCGGAGGGGCCCTGAATCACTCTAGAAAGTTCTTGACGAACGGCTCCCGATCGACCGCTCTTGCAGGACGCCCGCCTCGGAATCCCGGGTGCAAGGCGGAGGTCTTCATTTACTGCTGTTACTTCGGGCGCGTGCCCTGGGTCTCGATCGGTTTCGTCCAAGGGACAAGAATGATCGGCGGAGGGTCGCGGATTATTAAAAAAGGAAAATGCGAGGTCTCTTAAAAAGTAGAAAGCGCGATGCGCCTGGGCCTAACTCGCAATATAAATATTTACCTTATGTCCGTCAACCGGCAAAAACCCGCCTCAACCATCTTCTGCCGAGTAAAAGGACGAGCACCTAGATTGACATACCAAAAGATGTACCAGAACTCTCCACGTATAGTCACCGCTGCGACGGATCGCAGGTAGTAAATCAATGCTTCACACCCGCCCGAGCGGCGGTGCCGATGAATCTGCTTTGGCTGCTTGTCGGTGGGTTCTTGAACGGGCTGACGCCCCCTTCCACATTGGGTTAGATTGGCCCCGTCTTTACTTATTGCATTTTCGAGGCGATACCTTATGCACCTTTACCATGTTTTCTTTTCGCGCAGACCTGATTTTGATCGACGGGGCCCGGCTGGGAAACATCAGCGATATCAGAAAAGTAGAAATTGTCGTGAAGGACGGCCGAATGTATGCGACCGGGTCGCTATGGTTAAGCGTCGGGTTCCGACCCTTAAAAGACTCGTGTTTGAATAGGTGTGGGGGACGATGATTGCGAGGCGCGGGAGTTTGGACAAGATGCGCAGTACTCGCTTCCCTGCAGGTCGATCTGCTTCCACCTTCGGGGCGTGGTTCACCTGACTAGGGTCGTGGCGTCAAGGGGCGTAACGGGCGCAGGTCGCACAGCCGCCGCCGAATTCGCCTACTATCGGATAGGAACAATCCGCGTGTGGTAAGCCTCCCGCCGGATATTGCCCTAACGGAGGACCATCCGACGAACGGGCCGTAATCAGCTTCTTGCTCCGTCCCCGTCATTGAATTCTCTCAGTTTCAACCTTCACTTTTCAGGAGAAGGGGTGGATAGAAAGTGGATACTTTTTACCAAGTGATTTGTAAGTGTTGCAAAGGCTGAGGTTACAGTGCCGCCTGTGTCCGACCTCCGACACCACCTTACCTCTTAGCAAACCTTTGATTTTCAAATAGATATTTTAGGCGTAACGGTTTACACCGCGCATTTTTTTACAATGTGGGCGGACGTCCCGGGCGCTTTTGTTATCCTTTTAGATAGAATGAAAATCCTGTAGATGTAGGTTCATGGACATAGGAGAAATCTTGCGCCCCGAACAATAATGTCTAATAGGCGGGCTGATTACGCAGAATTTGTAGTGAAGCATCGGCGCTTTTCTGAAACTCACACGCAAGGAAATGAGCCGCGACTTTGGGCGACCCCAACAGGCACAAGAGCGGTGGGTAAGTTTATGTAGTGTTTTCGTTATTCCGTTTCAGGGGTGAACCGTGGATTAGCCAGAAGTCTCGTTTAATCCTCGTTGTCAGTCTGGCGTTTGTCGGTCACTTCAGGCAAAAGAGACTTTCGTCGGTATATTTCGGTTGACAGACAAAAGGCTAAAATTTACTATGCGGGGGGACTCAAGCACATTGAGCGTTCTTTTTAAGAGTTCTCGCACTTTTCGAGTAATGATCTGCGGTCTACCCGCGATTCCTCCTCTCTCATCAAGACGAGAAGGATTTCGGACAAAGGCACGCGCCTGTGGTAACAGCAGTACATGAATACCCCCCACACGTTCGTTCTCGTACCGTCGTACAATCACGCGAGGTTCGTCGGGGACTGCTTGCGCTCGATCATCGAGCAGACCGTGCCGCCGAATAAGCTACTGGTGATCGACGACGGGTCGGAGGACGGTTCGCCGCGGATCATCGAAAAGGTCCTCAACGACTGCCCGTTCCCCGCCGAGCTGGTCGTTCGCGGGAACCGGGGGCTGACGCGGACCCTGAACGAGGGGTTCGCGAAAAGCAGCGGAAGGTATTTCGCTTATCTCGGTTCGGATGATTATTGGTTCCCGGAATTCCTGGAGAACCGGCAGCGGGTGCTCGCGGAATCCCCGGACGCCGGGGTGGTTTACGGCAACTCCTACATCGTCGATGAGGACGGCGCGGTAAAGGATTGCACCGAGAACTGGGAACTGTACTCCGGCGGGGAGATCCGCCCCCTTTTGTACGCCGGGTGTGCCCCGATCAGCTCGTCGGTGGTCTACCGGCGATCCGCGATCGAGAGCTTTTCGTGGGACGAGGACATCCAGCTCGAGGATTACGACTGCTATTTGCGCATCCTCGTGCGTTGCGTCTTCGCGTTCGACCCGAAAGCACTCTCGGCATGGCGGCAACACGCCTCCAACACTTCTTCGGATTCGGAGATGCTCATGCGGGAGTGCCTCACCGCCCAGACGAAGAATTTGCGAATGTTGATAGACGCCGACGAGTTCCGGGAGATCCAAAACAGCACGAAACTCCAGCACCTGGAGGTGTTCCTGCGGAAGGGCAAGAAGCGCGAAGCGTTGCGGCACATGTGGCAGGACGAAGCGCTCTTTCTCTCCGTTCTGAGATCGAAGCGGCACGTCGCGAAGCTGATCTTCCCGCACGCGTTGGTGGACTTGAACCAACGGATCATAAAGTACAGGTCCGCGCGGAAATACGGGAGGCACTGATCCCGTCGTGCTTAGTTTTTCGAATTCACCCGCCGGCCTCGCGAAAGGTCTGATCCGCAACGGGAACCTGGTCCGGCACTAACTGAGGGGGATATCGTGGAAGCCGGGTTTCAACCCTAATCACTCCACCTGTCAATTCTAGTGAAGATGGTTTTGCCGTTCGTCATACCGCCCTATTCTATACACAATAATCAAATGCAACTGCAAAAGGTAAGACAACATGCTCCGCCTTTTGCGTTTACTGTGGGAATCTTCAAAGCTAAACTGGCCTGCAATGTGTAAAAAAGTGCAAAGATTCAATTCAACCTAGCTTTCTGTGTTTCGGGTATGAGACAATATTACTACTGGGGGTGATAATATATGAATAATCACTTAGGAGATAGTAATAGATAAATAGGCGGATCATTATGATTCATGAAAACAGCGTATCCGTAACCGGATACGCTGTTTCAGTTTCAGTCGAACTGAGTATCGTGTGGATTATTGACGTCGATAGTCGGACACCTCACCAGTTATTCGGTTGTAGGTTTGAATGCCGTCCCGTGTGCGGCGGACGTCCGATTCGGTGCCGTTGATGTTCAAGATGCCATTGTAGTATGTGCCGTAAGTGATACGCCCGTTAATGTTCTCGACCACACGCCCATCTGCTTGGATCGTGAACTGCCGCCCCCCCCCTTGGATCCAGCGCCAGGTGCCGACCGCCCAACTTGGAGGCCTGCTTGTGTTCCCGCCGCCACCCGGACCGTTATTCATGCGAGTGTAATCGCTTGTCTCGCGAGTTGCGAAATTGTAGGTTCGAATGCCCGACGAGGTGCGGGTTACGCTAGAGCGGCTCCCGTTTAGGTAGATATTTCCATTGTTGTATGTGCCGTAACTTATCTGCCCATCCAGATTTTCGGTCACACGCCCATTCGAATCGATGCTGAAACTACGCCCCGATCCCTGAACCCAATACCAGGTACCTACCGCCCAATTCGGGGGGCGGCTTGCCCCTCCACCTTGATTTCCACCGGGGTTCCACGGGCCACCGTTCCAGCCGCCACCGGCGATACCCGGGATGTCGTAGGTGTCCGCGAGCCTGTTCACTGCGTTACGCAGTTGGTTCCACTGACGTTCGATCTGCCGGCGAAAAGCGATCGAATTCATCGTCGTGTTGATCGGAGTCGCATTCGTGATCACGTTGCGAACCTGATTTCGGCTCTGCCACCAATTGTTATCACGGTCGAAATTGCTGCGGAGGCGGTCGGTCGCGTTCTCGAAGTTTGTGACCTGATTACGATAAGCGCGCTTTTGACTGCTGTTGATGTTGCTGCGATCCAGTTCGGCGGTAAAATCACGGCGAAACTCGTCAGCGCGGTCCTCGACATTCCGGATGATCGTATCCACATCCGCACGCGAATACTGGTTGCTGTAGCGGCCTTGGGCGGCCGCCATCCCAGCGAGCATAAAAACGAACAATGCCGCTGCCATCGTCGAGACGAGTGCGGCTGGATAGTTTTTCATTCTCATAATTAACCCCTTTTTGAATGCCGTTGAAGGCGAGTTTTCTGACCGTACGGTGCGGTCAAGCCAAAGTTTCAGACTATAAAGTTGATTTCCGGAACGCAGTCCGAGCAACTAAACTGTCGTATTCGAATCGTGGGAATTATATTCGAGAACAGAGGAGAGGGACAACCGCTAAATGGCTTATTTGATTGAGGATTTCGACTTCGAACTCCCTCAGGAACTGATCGCAAGCGATCCGCTGGACGAACGATCCGCATCGCGGATGCTCGCGGTCGACCGCATTTCCCGCTCGTTTGATGACAAGCGTTTCGCGGAGTTGCCGGAATTCTTACACTCGGGTGATGTGCTCGTTCTCAACAATACAAAAGTGTTCCCCGCGCGCCTTTTCGGGACCACTCCGACAGGCGCTAAAGTGGAGATATTTTTGGTCGGGGATGTTGGGGACGGTGTTTGGACAACGCTCGCACGGCCTGCGAAACGGCTGACGGCCGGGAAGAAGATCGAATTCGGGCCCGGGCTCTCAGCCGAGGTTTTGGAGCGCGACGAGGGAGGCACAGTGCGAATTAGATTCGAGGCGGAAGGAGATACAGACGCCGCGATCGACCGGTTCGGCCGAACGCCGCTCCCTCCTTATATCAGACGAGAGGTCGGAGCTTTGGAAGCGGATCGCGAGAGGTACCAGACCGTATTCGCAAAGGAACGCGGTGCCATCGCCGCCCCCACGGCCGGGCTGCACTTCACCCCGGAAGTGCTTGACGCGATTCGCGGTAAAGGAGTAACGGTAGCTGAAGTGACGCTGCACGTTGGATACGGAACCTTTGAGCCGGTTCGCGTTGAGGATATTTCGCAACACCGCGTACAGCCGGAACGATATAGCATGGATGCGGAAACGGCCGATATACTCAATGCGGCTAAGGACGATCAACGACGGATCGTTGCGGTCGGCACCACCACCACTCGCACGTTGGAGTTCAACGTCGCGAAGTTCGGAAGATTCGGAGCGGATGCGGGTTTCGCGGATCTAACGATACTTCCGGGACACGAATTTCGTGCAGTGGATGCGTTATTGACGAATTTTCACCTTCCAAAGAGTTCCCTGTTGTTTTTAGTTTCCGCATTCGCTGGCCGCGAACTTATAATGGAGGCATACCGGCACGCGGTGGAGGAGCGATATAGGTTCTACAGCTATGGGGACTGTATGTTCATTCATTAAGCTGCGGCCTGGGCGGGGTTCTTATGGCGGTACTCGCAACCATTAGGAATTTATTCGCGGCGTCTCCCGTCGCTCCCGCAGAAGCCGAAGAGCGCGTCGAGGCCGCCCCGCCGTCCACTTATACGATCCGTCCTCTCACCGAGAAGCGGCTGAAGGAAGTCCTGAAACTGAACCTCCGTTGCTTCAGAAACGGGGAAAATTACACCAAGTACACATTTGCCTACTTGTTTAATGAACCCCGTGCGCTCAGCTACCAGGTGGTAACTGACGACGGAGCGATGGCCGCTTACATGTTCGTCTTAATGCAGGACGACGGCACGGCACACCTGACAACGATCGGGGTCGCGCCGGAACATCGACGACGCGGGATCGCTTTGATGCTGCTCCGTCATCTCGAATCCGTCCTGCCGGCGAAGGGGATCAGTACCGTCGTGTTGGAGGTGCGTGTAAAGAACGTACCGGCCCAATTGCTCTACGTCCGTAATGGCTTTACGACCGTCAAACGCATCGCGCATTACTACAGCGACGGCGAGGATTGCTTCATGATGGTCAAATCGCTCACCTAAGAACTCTTTGAAATTTCATTTACCGAAGATATATCCGCTGACCGATACTGGCCTGTCAGCCCTGACCCACGCCGAGCAGGTAAGCGCCTTGATCGAGGGCGGGGCCAGATTCATACAGATCAGGGAAAAGAACGCGTCGGCGGATGAATTTTATCGATCGGTCGCGGCCAGCAAGGAAATTGCGGATCGATACGAGGCGAATATCATCGTGAACGACCGCGTCGATATCGCGATGGCAGCCGGCGCTCATGGCGTGCACCTTGGGCAGACGGATCTGCCGCCGGTCAAGACACGCAAACTTCTCGGCGAGGAAGCAATTATCGGGATCTCGACCCATTCGATCGAACAGGCGGTGCAGGCCCTAGAAATCCCGGTCGATTACATCGCCTTCGGACCGGTGTGGCCGACGAGAACCAAGGAAGATCCAGACCCGGTCGTAGGACTCGAACTGCTCGGCGAAGTGAAGCGGATCGCCGGTCAAATCCCTGTAGTGGCAATTGGCGGAATCAATCAATCGAACGTCGCCGCGACGCTTTCGGCCGGTGCGGATTCCGCCGCAGTCATCAGTGATCTCTATCGTGGACCTGAGACGATTGCCGCGCGTTTCCGTTTACTGACGGAGACGGCGACTGTTAAACATCTATAAAAATTGTCTTGCATTTCCGGTTTGCGCTAGGTCATAATGACTTGCGGCTGTTCATGCCGGACATTCCTTCTTTTTAGACCCGATTCGTTCCCTTCCTCGTCTTTTTCAGAGTTTTCCTCCAGGAGTTCCTTTCCTCAAATGAGTTTGCTTGATGTCGCACCGATCATAGAGCAGATGCTGCTCATCTCCGATAACGTCAGCGACCTGAACTTTTCGTGCGGGCAGAAACCGCAGGTGGAGATCAACGGCACGCTTTACTCAGCTTCGCCGCTGGGCCTCGGACGCCTGAGCGCCTTCCAGACCGAGATGATCGCGATGTCACTGGTGCGGGGTAATCCGGATGCCGCCGCGCAGCTCGCAAATAATCGGACCGCCGACCTCAGCTACGCGCTGCCGGGCAAATGCCGGTTCCGCGTGAACATCTTCCAGCAGAGAAATTCGTACTCGATAGTGATGCGTGTGATCCCTCACGAGATTCCGACGTTCGAGGCTTTGAATATTCCGGAGCAGCTAAGGGAGGTCTGCGATATCCGCAACGGGATCGTGCTGCTGACGGGACCGACTGGTTCCGGTAAGAGCTCGACGCTGGCGGCGATAATCGACCAGATCAACGAGAAGAAGGCCTACCACATCGTCACGATTGAGGACCCGATCGAGTTCCTCCACAACCACAAGAAGAGCACCATTAACCAGCGCGAGGTAGGCGCCGACACGAAGGATTTCGCTTCCGCTCTGAGAGCTGCACTCCGCCAAGCACCGAAAGTGATACTCGTCGGCGAGATGCGCGACATCGAAACGACGGAGATCGCTCTGGAAGCTGCGGAAACCGGGCACTTGGTCCTTTCCACGCTGCATACGATCGACGCTTCAAAGACTATTGACCGTATCATCGGCCTTTACCCGAAGAACGAGGAGAAGGTGATCCGCACCCGTCTCGCCCAGACGTTTCGTTATATCGTTTCGCAGCGGCTCATACCCCGGGCGGACGGCAAGGGACGCGTCGCCGCGGTAGAGATCCTCAAATCGAACCCGCGTACGCGCGAGTATATCGAGAAGGGCGAAAGCGAGGGTAAAACATTGCTCGACGCTATCCGCGACGGCGAGATCGACGGGATGCAGGATTTCGACTCGGTGATCCGCAAGTTGATCGAAGCCGGTACGATCACGCTCGAAGACGGCCTGTCGTACGCGACCAACCAGAACAACTTGCTGCTGCAGCTCAAGGGACTCTCCTCGACCGAGGATTACCTCAATAGCGGAAAGCCATCAAGACCTGCAAACGATCCGGTCGTGCCTCAGGCGATGCCGAAATCACCGGCGACATCTGTTCTCGACATGATGGAGTAAAAGCGTTGGCCTCGGATTGCTGAATCTCAGAAATAACAATCCCTACGGATAATACTCAAAGAAACCAGTACAATGATCATCCGCTGCGACAATTGCTCAGTTTCACTTCAGCTCGACGAATCTAAGATCCCGAGTGGCAATTTCACCGTGCGCTGTCCGCGGTGCCAGAACATGCTTCGGGCCAACAAGGACCAGAAAGGCGCATCGATGGCGCAGCAACTGGAGGCGAACAAGCCTGCAGCGGCGGTCGGTGCCGCGAACGGTTTTGCGGAGAAGCAGTCCGAATTCGAGATCAACAATGCGTTGAAGATGCTTCTACAGGCCCTGAAGTCCGGCAACGAAAAGATCGAGGCCTCGGACGAGCCTGTAGAGAAACCTCGCCGAGTGCTATTGTGTTTGGGCAGCAAGAAGGACGAGGTCGCCAAGATCCTGACAGATGCAGGTTACCGCGTTTACATCGCCCAAACGCCGGCACAAGCGAACGAGCGGCTTCGTGAAGGGAAGACGGAGATCGTCATTTTCTCACCGGACTTCGCCCCCGAGTTCGGCGGGGCGGCGATACTGCAGCAGAAGGCCAACGCTCTGTACTCATCCGAGCGGCGCCGGCTGTATCTCGTATCGCTCGAAGACGAGGGGACGACGATGAACGCCCACGAGGCCTTCCTACGTAACCTGAACTTGATAATCAATACCGCTGATATACCGCAGCTTCCGCTGATACTGAATCGAGCGATCCTCGACTACAACGACCTTTACCACTACCTGAACCGCGGACTGGGCCACGAGCCCATTTAGGTCAGGCACGCCTCGCGATAGCCGCGTGGCTTTCGCAAGAATTGTAGGGGCAGGACCCCGCCCGGTCAGTCTTCCTTTCCCAGGCTAGACTTCCGCGGGCAGCATTTAAGTTGCTGCCCCTACAATACAATTTCGAGTAAATGAAGCCTTCGTGAAACGCGAGGGCTTTTTCTATGCGGAGGCGAGTTCGCAGACGAGGATCTCGATCTGCATCCGTGCACCTTTCGGACCGGACCCGCCGATAGAGGTTTTGATCGCGACGTCGGTTTCGGCGAGGCGGGTAATAGCCTCCTTCAGACCGCTCAGATCTGCTC
>JAEZJR010000086.1 GCA_023415725.1 Acidobacteriota bacterium | reverse complement strand
GCGGCTGCGTTCTTGACCATCGTAGTGCCTCCTCGTTTTGGTTTCGGCAGACGGTCTGTGGCGAGCCTTATCGGATCACGTCGGTTCCGTCTGCGTCAGGTTTTTTCTTATCATCAAAACTTTCGTGTGATAAAACTCCTACCTTAACGGTCCCTACAGGATAGCACAATTTGCGTATTTAGGAACACCAAAAATTGGACATCCCCTAATGTTTTGAATAAGATGTCGGTATGCACAAGGTCCTAAAGACCCTCGCCCTTAGATAGCCACCCGGCGGACGCGAAAGCGCTCCGGCGTCGGTGGCTACTCCGAACCCCAATAAAAATAACAATTTAACCCGAGTGGAAGTGGATAGGAGTTCCTATTTCCGCTAAACTCAACTTTTCTTTAGATCGGTTCGCGTCGCGTCTTTAGTGCGTCAAAAGCGAAAGAGTGACGATCAAAGGCACACCGACCACAGATATCAAGGAACAATGGACGAGAAGTATTTTGCGAAAAAGATAGAGGCGAAATGGCAGAAAAAATGGGCCGAAAGCGGAGCTTTCGAAGCGAAGCCGGATGACCGCCCCAAATTCTACCAACTCGAGATGCTGCCCTACCCCTCCGGCAACCTCCACATGGGCCACGTGCGGAACTATTCGGTTGGTGACGCAGTGGCATGGTTCAAACGGTTGAGAGGGTTCAACGTGCTCCATCCGATCGGTTGGGATTCGTTCGGCCAGCCCGCCGAAGACGCCGCGATCAAGCGAGGCGTGAACCCGCGCGAATGGACCGAGGACAACATCAAGGTTATGCAGGGCCAGCTCCAGCGGCTCGGCCTCAGCTACGACTGGACCCGCCAGATGGCCGCCCACAGGCCCGAATACTACAAGTGGGACCAGTGGTTCTTCCTGAAAATGTATGAGAAGGGCCTCGCCTACAAGCGGATGACCCAGGTTAACTGGTGCGAGACCGACCAGGCGACGCTCTCGAACGAGCAGGCGAGCGGCGGCCTGTGCTGGCGATGCGGAAACCCCGTCACGAAAAAGGATTTGGAGCAATGGTTTCTGAAAACGACCGATTATGCGGATCAGTTGATCGACGACATGTCGGAGATCGAGTCCGGCTGGCCGCAAAACGTGATCAAACGGCAGCGAGACTGGATCGGCCGCAGCGAAGGAGCTTATGTCGATTTCAATATCAAGCTGCAGACGGGAAAACTCGCTCCAGCCGCCCTGGATGCCCCAAAAACCGTAAAGATCTTCACGACACGGATCGACACGATCTATGGGGCGAATGCCATAGTCCTCGCTCCGACGCACCCGGTGGTCGAGGGTTATAAAGATACTTTCACCCCCAAGGTAGTTGCGAAGATAGAAGAAATGATCGCGGAGAGCCTTAAACCGCGCGAGCGGGATGAGGAGGTCGAGAAAGACGGGATCGATACCGGATTGCAGGCGATAAATCCGTTCAGCAACGAACCGGTGCCGGTCTGGGTCGGAAACTACGTGATGATGGAATACGGGACCGGTGCCGTAATGAGCGTTCCGGCCCACGACGAGCGAGACTGGGAATTTGCGAAGAAATTCGGTTTGCCGATCCGACAGGTCATCTCTGAACCGCATCTTGCCCACGAGCACCACACGATGCAGGCGATGGCTCTTGACGCCCCGCTCACCGAGTATGGCGTGCTGGTGCACTCGGATTTCTGGAACGGCAAGACCAGCGAGCATGCAAAAAAGGAGATGAGCCATTACGCCGAAACACACGGTTTCGGGAAGGCGGCGACGACCTATCGCCTTCGCGATTGGGGCATCTCGCGGCAGCGCTTGTGGGGTTCCCCGATCCCGATCATCTATTGCGACAACTGCGGTGTCGTTCCCGAGAAGTACGAAAATTTGCCCGTGCAATTGCCGGAAAACGCCCCGATCACGGGCACCGGCGAATCGCCGCTCACAAAAGTGCCCGAGTTCGTCGAGACCACGTGCCCAAATTGCGACGGTCCCGCCCGCCGCGAGACCGACACGATGGACACATTCGTCGATTCGTCCTGGTACTACTACCGGTACCTCGACCCGAACAACGCTGAAATGCCGTTCGACCCTGCGGCCGCTGAATACTGGACGCCTGTGGACCAGTACATCGGGGGCGACGACCACGCTGTGATGCACCTGATCTACGCCCGATTCTGGACGAAGGTGATGCGGGACCTCGGGCTGGTCAAATTCGATGAACCGTTCAAACGCCTGCTCACTCAGGGAATGGTCGTGGGCGAGACATTCTTCGACGATTCGACCGGCAAACGCAAGTATTTCCCGCCCGACCAGGTGAGCGTCGAACGGGACGCTAAAGGCAAGATCACCTCGGCGAGAGCCTCGGACGGCACGGAACTAAAATACGCGATCGAGCGGATGTCCAAGTCGAAAGGAAACGGCGTGGACCCGGACGAGATGGTCGAGATCTACGGGGCGGACGCTACGCGGCTGTTCGTACTTTTCGCCGCACCTGTAGAAAACGAACTGGTCTGGCACGAATCCGGCATCGAGGGAGCTGTTAGGTTCCTGCAAAGGGTATGGCGGTTCGTGCATAAGTGGAAGGCCAGCGGCCAGTGGCCTGCGGCCGACGGCGGCGAAAACGTTCAGTCGGAGGCTGCGAAAAAGCTCCGACAGAAGACCCACCAGACCATCAAGCGTGTGCAGGACAGCCTGGAAACGCTTCAATTCAACACCCCGGTGGCGGGGTTGATGGAGCTGATCAACGCCCTCTACGAAGCAAAGATCGAACCGGAAACGGCCACGGACGACGAGAAATCCGCAGTATTCGAAGGGGTCAGGGCCCTGGTGCTGATGCTCGCTCCGTTCGCCCCGCACATCGCGGAGGAACTCTATGAACAGATCACCGGCGCAACGGGCGGCATGCTCGCGAGCGGGGCTATATTCCCGGAGTTCAGGCCCGAACTGGCCGCTGCGGACGAGATCGAGATCGCCGTTCAGGTGAACGGAAAACTGCGTTCGAGGATCATGGCTTCGCCTGAGGCCTCGAACGAAGAACTCGAGAAACAGGCCCTCGCGGACGAAAAGGTGCAGGAATTCACCAACGGGAAGCAGATCGCGAAGGTGATCGTCGTGCCCAAGAGGCTGGTTAACGTGGTTGTAAAGGGATAGCGAAGAATGCGGGGCCTTAGTTGGCCCCGCATTTTATTTCCGTACGTATTGCGGAAAACACTTCTATCCTTGCTAGAAATTGCCAAAAAAACTAGAATTTACCAGTGCTCGGGCAGCAAAAGTTCCCCTTTCCAGGTGTCTATAACTTTAAGT
>JAEZJR010000040.1 GCA_023415725.1 Acidobacteriota bacterium | reverse complement strand
CTTCGTATGTTCTATTTGCCAATTTCTTATCCTCCCTTTGGCTTCTCCAGCCTCGGCTCCTTTTGTCGGCCGAAGCAGGCAGGTCTCTCTAATTGAACTTCGCCATCGCCTTTTCGATCCCGTCGGTAATGACGGTCCGCACGGCGTCGGCTCCTTTTTCCAAAACTTCTCTGACCGTTTCGGTTTCGCTCTTCGAGAAATTTTCGAGAACGAAGTTCTTCGCGTTCGTTATCGGATGCTCCGGCATTATGCCGATCCGCAGCCGTATGAACTCGTTCGTTTTCAAACAGTCGATGATCGATCTCAGCCCGTTCTGCCCGCCGTGAGTTCCTTTCGGCCTCAGCCGGATCGAACCGAACGGTAAAGCTAGGTCATCGGAGATGACGATCAGCTTTTCAACACCACGGCCCGGCTTCGACAACAGGCAGTTCACCGACTCACCGCTCAGGTTCATGTAGGTCTGCGGCTTCGCCAGCTCAACGGTCTCACCATCGATCACGGCCCGGCCGATCAGCGCCCTGCACTCATCGCGTTTCACCTGCGTCTGCGCCTCTCGGGCAAGCAAGTCGATGAGCATGAACCCTAGGTTGTGCCTCGTCCGTTCGTACGAAGCCCCCGGATTGCCTAGCCCGACGATCAGCCAGTTGTTCGAGGTGGATGTCATCCGCTCAGAGTGCGCGATCTATCGCGTACCGGGACTATTCACCCTCGCCGGCTTCTCCGCCTTCGGCCTCGCCTTCACCAGCGACTTCCGGCTCCGCACCTTCCTCAAGCTGCGGTTCGAGTTCTTCTTCCCTGACCACGACGATAGACGCGACCACGGTCTCCGGAGCCTCATGCACCTCGACGCCAGCCGGGAACTTGATATCGGAAATGTGCAGCGAGTGCCCGGCTTCCACGTCCGTTACATCCGCCTCGATGAAATCCGGAACCTTCGCCGGCTCAACGAGGGCCTTGACCCCGTGCAGAGCCTGAGAAAGAACAGCACCTTCCTCCTGGAGCCCCTTCGCTTCGCCGACGAGGTGGATCGGGATGGTCATCTCGATCTTCTCACCCTTAGCGATGCGGCGAAGGTCAGCGTGGATCAGACGGCCCATGAGCGGGTCGATCTGGCGATCTTGAAAGATCACGTCGCTCACGCCCACGCCTTCCACATCCAGCGAGAACACGGTGTTGACGCCCGCCTCCGTACGAAGGATCGCGGCCAGGTCCTTCAGTTCCGCGACCGCGGCAACGTTCTCCGCACCACCGCCGTAAACCACGACAGGGATCTTGCCCGCGGCACGCAGCCGGCGGTTCGAGTTCTTGTTGCCGGTTTCCTTCTTCTCAGCCTTTACTACGATTTTTTCAGCCATATTACCCCGTACGGCAGGCTCGCGGCCCGCCAGTATCTTTACTAATTGAACAGCGTCGAGACGCTGGTCTCGTCATGGATGGAATTGATCGCCGAAGCGAGCAGTTTCCCTACACTCAAAACTTCTATCTTTCCGCTTTCCTGAAGCCGCTTCGCGTTCTCGCCGAGCGGGATCGAATTCGTCACCACGATCTTCTTTAGGTACGACGCGTCTATCTTGTCGATCGCCTTGCCCGAAAGCACAGCGTGCGAAAAACAGGCCAGAACATCGTTCGCTCCCGCTTCGTGAAGCGCCTGAGCCACTTTACAGATCGTGCCGCCCGTATCGCACATATCATCAACGATCAGGCAGTTCTTCCCGTTCACGTCACCGACGATGTTCATCACATCCGCCTCGTTCGCGCGTTCGCGGCGTTTGTCGCAAAGCGCGAGCCCCGCATCGAGGCGTTTAGCGTACGCCCGGGCACGCTCGGCACCGCCCGTGTCCGGAGCGACGACCACAAGATTGTCGATCTTGTTCGTGCTGAAATAATCGACGATTATCGGCCTCGCATATAGGTGGTCGACCGGAATATCAAAGAAACCCTGTATCTGAGAAGCGTGCAGGTCTATCGTCAGCACTCGCTGAGCACCCGCTTTCACGATCAAGTTCGAAACCAACTTCGCCGAGATCGGGACGCGCGGGCGGTCTTTCTTATCGGACCGGGCGTAACCGAAATACGGCATCACCGCGGTCACCCTCGAAGCCGACGCCCTGACGAACGCGTCGATCATGATCAACAACTCCATCAGGTGAGTGTCCGTGGGCGGGCAGGTCGGCTGCACAATGAACACATCCGATCCGCGGACGTTCTCACCGATCGAGAAGTTGAACTCGCCGTCGGAGAATCTCTCGGTCACCGCAGTCCCGAGATCAAGGTTCAAATGCCCGCAGATCTCGTGAGCAAGCTCCGGATGCGCATTCCCAGAAAATATTTTGATGTTGCCAGTCAAGCTCATTAGGTTCAGAGTGCGGGCCTCAGCCCGTATCTGCTATCTTGCGTCGTCAAAACAAAAACGGCCGCCTGCGTTCGATAGACAGACGGCCGTTCCGATATTCAAATTGGCTGGGGCGGAAGGATTCGAACCTACGAATGCCGCTTCCAAAGAGCGGTGCCTTACCACTTGGCGACGCCCCAATGCGAATCTGTTTAGAATAACTCGGAAACGGCCTCGGAGTGCGGACACTCTCGTCCGCATGAACGCGATGCGTTCAAAACCCCATCTTCTCGCGATACATTTCCCGCGATACAGCCGCTACGGCAAACTTTCGCCAGTTGACCTCATCGTCAAGGGCTTTCAGTGCAGTCTGCCGTGTCTCTTCTTTGTCAAATATTGCGAAAACGCTTGCCCCGCTGCCGCTCATCATTGCCTGGCTTGCACCAAGCTCGATAAGCCTTCGCTTCGCCCTCTCGATCTCGGGGTGCTCAACGAATACGGTGTTTTCAAAGTCGTTTATCGCTGCCGTATGAAGAAAATCCGGGGATTCGGCTTCTGAACGGCAAACCCGAAGAATACGATTCGAGTCCTCATTTGTCAAGTTTTGAGCCCTCAAACCCGAATAAGCCGCCGCGGTGGAGACGTGTACGTCCGGCGTGACGATAAGTATCCATTCCGCCGCAAAGTCCCTGGCGGGCTCCAGTTGAGTGCCTCGACCGATACCGACCGCCGTCCCGCCCTCTAAAAAGAAGGGAACGTCGGCCCCCAATTCAGAACCGATCCGACCCAGTTCGTCCAAGCTCACATCGATCCTCCAAACCCTTGACAGTCCGATCAACGCCACCGCGGCGTTCGACGACCCGCCGCCCAATCCGCCGCCCATGGGGATCCGCTTCTCAAGCCTGACCCTGGCTCCCGCCGCAACGCCAAACTCCGACCTCAGCCTTTCCGCTGCCCTAACGATCAGATTACCTGCATTCGCCGGCACCGCTGGATCGTCGCATTCGAGAACTATCTCACCGTCGGCCTTTTCAAACGTGATCTCATCATGCAGCGACACAGTCTGGAAGACCGTGAAGATATCGTGAAACCCATCCTCACGTTTCCCCAAAACCCGCAGATGCAGATTAATTTTCGCAAACGAAGGCAATGTCAATCGCACCGACATAGAATACACATCGCCACCGGTCAGTTCTAATACGAACCAAAACACATGACCGACACACGCAAAATTCCGTGATTTTCCATGTCTTCCGTGTTTTCCTTGGTTCCATTCTTCTATTCATCTTCGACTTCCTATTCTTCTTGTTCAGTGGTTTAAGATCTTTATCAAAAGAACAAGACGAACAGAACTGTATGCGGAACCAAAGAAAAAAGCGTGCCGGTGTTCCTGCACCGACACGCGTGAGTTTTAGCTGCGTTTGCTAAATTAAACCTTTCTAGTACATAAAAACTTGTGTGAAATAGACGGCACCGTCATCCGCGACTGCCATGCCGATGGCAGATTGACGCCAGCCCGAATTGAGAATGTTCTTCTTATGTGAAGGGGAGAGCATCCATTTTTCGACGGCCATCGATGCCGCGTCCGGATAGCCCTTCATAAAGGCGATGTTCTCGCCGATCGCGAGCCAGTTATTTATCCCCATCCGCGACGCTCGATCATCGACGAATCCGCCCTGCTGATCCTGATGGCTGAAGTACTTCCCGCTCGCCATGCTCGCCGAATGCAGCCGGGCGAGGGCGACAAGTTGCTCGTCCCATTGCAGTGACGGGAGCCCCGCCGCTATACGCCTGGCGTTCATCAGATCCCATGTGCGTGCTTCCGTCTCCGTCGCCGAACCGAGTGAATTGTTTGAAGGTGTGGGAGACGCAGTCCGTGAATATTGCGGTTCCTTGCCGATCAGGCCGACCAATATAGGGCGCGGCTTAGCGGCGTCGCTCTGTGCCAGAGCAGCCGCCGCAAAAACCATGATCGTGAATATAGAAAGGAAAAGAGACTGCTTCAAATCGACCTCACTTCGGCAGCCGGACGTTTCGCACGCTCCATACGAATCCTGGCTTTGCGTCCGCCGCGTAAACGGCGGTTGCCTTTTCGGTTAAGGTTCCAGCGGATAGGGTATATCCGTGAAGATAATTCAAGGAAGAGAACCCTTTGGTTCATCTTCCATTAAAAGAAAATTCTTAATGAACGGGCTATTCCAGAGAAAAGGCCGTCAGGCTGAGGAGTGGGAAAGCCCGACCAGAAAATTATAAGTTCGTCAACGGTCAACGGGCAAGACCAAATTAATTAGTTTTGCTTCAAACTCCGCACCTTGGCGACTCTGCGGTAGAATCACAGCGTGAGCAAGATAGCATTGGCGATCCACGGCGGTGCGGGCACTATTGTCCGTTCCTCAATGACCCCGGAACTCGAAGCGGAATACCGCACGGGACTCGAAACGGCCCTCCGAGCGGGTTGGGAGATCCTCGACCGCGGCGGAAGTTCTATGGACGCCGTCGAGGCGGCGGTCGTATCTCTGGAAGACTTCCCTCTATTCAACGCGGGTCGTGGCTCCGTCTTTACGCACGACGGCAAGAACGAGATGGACGCCGCGATCATGGACGGAGCGTCGCTCCGTGCCGGAGCCGTCGCGTTCGTCCGAAACGTAAAGAACCCTATCAAGCTTGCCCGCCTCGTGATGAGCCGCACCGAACACATCCTGCTCGCAGGTGAGGGGGCTAACCAGTTCGCTCAGCAGATGGGCGTCGAAACGGCCGATGACGCATATTTCTTCACGGAACACCGTTACGAGCAACTCCTCCGTGCCCGCGAAGAAGGCGTCATCCAACTCGACCATACCGCTGAGGAACAGGAGATCATTGAAGAAGCGGTAGACAATCCGCCAACGGGCCTGCTCTCAACTGCCGAAACCCTGGCTGGTGTGAGCACGGCCACTATCAGCCGCCCCCAAGTGAGTAAAAGCAATGGCACCAACGGCGATACTCCAGATGCTTTGGGAACCGAGAATCAAAGATCAAAGATCAAAGATCCAAAATCACTTGGTACGGTCGGTGCGGTCGCCTGCGACTCCTCCGGTCACCTCGCCGCCGCGACCTCCACCGGCGGCATGACCAACAAGAAATTCGGCCGCATCGGCGATTCTTCCTTGATCGGCCTCGGCACCTACGCGGACGACACTTGCGCGGTATCCTGCACCGGCCACGGGGAATATTTCATGCTCGGCGTCACGGCCTTCGACGTCGCGGCCCGGATGAAATACAAAAACCTCTCGCTCGAAGACGCCGCCAACGAAACGATCGCCCGCCTCACCTCCATCGGAGGCGAGGGCGGACTGATCGCTGTCGATACCAACGGCAATTTCGTGCTGCCGTTCAATTCAGATGGGATGTACCGAGGGTGCATGGGCGCTGACGGCGCCATACGAGTGGATATCTACAAATGAGGATCAGAACCCGTCAGCATTCTTCCGGATCCAATTGAAATTCAGATCCGTTAGCGGTTCCTCGTAAGCGAAGAACTTCTCATCGAGGTCGTTGAATGCCACACCGTCAAAAATGTTCAACATCAATACCTGCCTTTCATCAAGCTGCTTCAGCACCTTCCCGTCCGGAAATCTTGCGATCGCTTGCCGAAGCAATTCAGCGTTCTTGTTGGCTCCAATAACCTCTAAAGCCCCGATCGTCTCTTCAGCATTGTCGCCGCTCGAATTGAAAAAGAACTGGTGGAACCCGCCGTTGTTCACTTCGCGCTCAAAATTCTGATTCAGGAAAAAGACCCTTTGAGGAGCAGAAAGTTCGTCCAGCCGTTCGCCGTATTCACACAATTGCGACACATAATTATCAAGTTCAATAATGGCTGTCGTCGTATCTCCGGATTCGACCAGCGCCTCAATATTCGGTTTGCTCATTCTGCTAAAGGCTCAGGCTTTCGCCTCGGCTGTGTGCTGTTTCATCCCCTCATCAAGCATTTGGTCCCTAATCTCTGTCACGTACTTGATATCCTGCGGCACTTTGTCCGCCAGTGTCACCACAAGCTCTCCTTTGCGGGCATGCTTGATAGCGTGATGGATGGCGTCGCGGCTTTCAGGTATTACGCGCACCTGAGGTTTGTTATCGCTCTGGGCGATTCCGTCCTGCAGCAGTCCGAACAACTCTTCTTCCGTCCGCCCACGCAGGTAATTGCCGCGGCGGATGACGATCCGATCGAAGTTGTCGGCGATGATTTTTGCGAATTCGCGAATATCGTCGTCCCGTCGGTCGCCGGTTCCATTCAGCACGGCAGTGCGGTATTTGTTCGGCAACTTGTTGATGAAGTTTGTGAGACCTCGAGCGCCCGCCGGGTTGTGAGCGTAGTCCATGAGGACCGTCGTGGTCCCAACCTCGATGAAGTTAAGCCGTCCGGGTGTCTGCGCCGTGCCTGCGTTGAATGTAGTAAGGCCAACTCGAATGTCTTCGATCGATACCCCGTGCACGAAACAAGCCAGCGTCGCCGCCAGCACGTTCTGCACCATGAACTCCGCCCTGCCGCCATAAGTCAGCGGTATATTCACGGCCTTCTCGACCCGCACCTTCCACTTCCCTTTCAGGATGGTGATGTACCCGTTCTCGTAAACGCACGAAACCTTACCGCGTTCAGCCCGGCGTTTGATGTTCGGGTGGTTCTCGTCCATTGAGAAACACACTACCTCGCCGTCGACGAGTTCACGCATCCTGAAAACGAGTTCGTCTTCGGCGTTCAGCACGGCGTAACCGCTCTTCCCGACTGCCCTTGGGACCACCGATTTTACGCGTGCAAGGTCCTCGAGCGTGTTCACGTCCTTCAATCCGAGATGGTCCTCCGCGACGTTCAGCACGATCCCGATATCGCAGCAATCGAACCCTAATCCCGACCGGATGATCCCGCCGCGAGCGGTCTCTAGCACCGCCACATCGACCGTCGGATCCTTCAAGACGAGCTGCGCCGATACCGGCCCGGTATTGTCGCCCTGCGCGATCTGTTCGTTCCCGATATACGTGCCGTCAGTGGTCGTGAACCCGACCGTGTGGCCCGAATTTCGAAAGATGTGAGCGATCAGCCGTGTGGTCGTGGTCTTGCCGTTAGTCCCCGTGATCGAGATGATCGGTATCCGCGAAGGGGTTCCCGGCGGGAAGAGCATATCGATCACGTGCTCCGCGACGTTCCGCGCGATTCCCTCGCTCGGAGCGAGGTGCATTCTGAACCCCGGCGCGGCGTTCACCTCGATAATTCCGCCGCCGTTTTCCCTTAGCGGCTCGCTCACGTTGGGGGCGATCACGTCGATCCCGGCCACATCCAGGCCGATGATCCTGGCGATTCGCTCGAAGAGGAAAACGTTCTCCGGATGCACCTGGTCAGTAACGTCGATCGCCGTGCCGCCCGTCGAGATGTTCGCTGTAGTTTTCAGCACCAACCTCTGCCCTTCAGGCAGCACTGTACTCAATTCGCAGCCCGCGTTTTGAATACAGCGCATCGTCTGGTTATCGATCTGTACCTGCGTCAGCACCTTCTCGTGCCCGTATCCCCGCCGCGGATCGGAATTCGTCAGGTCGATAAGTTCCTGGACTGTGTGCTCCCCGTCTCCGATGATGTGGGCGGGCACACGTTCTGCCACCGCGATCAGCCTGTTGTTAACGACGAGCGCTCGGAAGTCCGAGCCCTTCAGTTCCTTCTCAACGATGATCCATCGCGAGTACTCTTTCGCCTTGTCCCACGCGACCCGTGCGTCTTCGATCGACTTGATACCGACGGTCGCGCCTTTTCCATGATTTCCGTCGAGCGGTTTAATAACCACCGGATACCCGACCGCGTTTACGGTTTCTTCCAGGTCATCTTCATTGCGGATGCGGTACCCTTTCGGAACGGGCACGCCCATATCCCCAAGAAGCGTCTTGGTCGCGTGCTTGTTTGCGGCGATATCCACCGCGATCATGCTGGTGTTCCCGGTGGTGGTCGCCTGTATACGTTTCTGGTGCACGCCATAACCGAGTTGAACGAGCGATTGATCGTTTAGGCGGATGTACGGGATGCCGCGGTTCACTGCTTCTTCGACAAGCGCACCGGTCGATGGCCCGAACCGCACTTCCTCGCGGATCTCGCGCATCCTCTGCACGTCGTTAGCGAGGTCTTTCTTTAGAGTTTCCAGCTCTTCCCCCTCCGCCAGGGCGAGAAAAAGCCGGACGGCGGCTTTCGCTACATACCGGCCGACCTCTTCCTCGAAGTAACTGAAAACAACGTTGTAGATCCCCTTCTCGCCGGTCTCCCGCGTACGCCCGTACCCCGTGTCCATCCCGGCAAGGGTCTGCATCTCCAGCGCGAGGTGCTCAATGATGTGGCCCGCCCACGTGCCTTCCTCCACTCGCCGCAGAAACCCGCCCTTCTCGCCGTAGCTGCACCCATGCAGATCGAGCGAAGGCATCAGCTCTGCCATCCGATCGCAGAACCCTTCGATCTTGTTCGAAGGCCGCTCCTCATACTCCCCGATATCGAGGCGCATCACGATCACCTTCTTCCAATACCCGCTCCAATAATTCGGCCCGCGCAGCGCACGGATCTCAAGAATTTCCATATGTTGATCACCACGAATTGCACGAATTACACAAATGCTTCTTCCATATTCGTGTCATTTGTGTAATTCGTGGCCGATGATTTGATTAACCTAGATCCGGGAGTAAGAATTCCGTCGTTGGCTGCATAGGATGCCGCTCGAGATACTGATAAACGAGCCCATCGCGCAGGATGTGGAGTTTCACCCCGCACACGCTGAAAGCATCGTGCTCCTCCACTTCCGCGATCTCGTTGTAACTTATATCCGACCCGTCTACGATCGTCACCGAACCCTGCCCGAACACTTCCATCACCCCGTCCGGATCGAGGATTATGGCAGTATTTTCGTCGATCCCTATTCCGAGATTGTATGGATTATACGAAACGGCGGTGATAAGCCGGCTGATGCGGCCGCGTTCGGTGAAGTGCTGATCGATGATGATGTTTTTGAGAAAGCCGAGGCCCGGCGAGAGCCTAACCGAATCTTTTCGAGGGTGCGATATCGACTCGCCCCGAACGATCATCGAAGTGCTCATCCCAGCCGCCCCCGCGCTCGTCCCGGCGATCACGATGTCGGTCTCGCGAGCCATTCTCCTGAGCTTCGAAGCGAAGTCGGTCCCGCCGAGGATCGACACGAGCCGCATCTGGTCGCCGCCCGTGATGAAGACGCCGGAAACCCCGTCGAGCAGCTCGTCCGCGTTCGCGTGGAAAACGTCCTGCCGCGACGTCGCCCTCAGCACCCGCGGGTTCGCGATCCCGAGGTTCCTGAACGCCTGCGTGTAGACGTCCGCGG
>JAEZJR010000033.1 GCA_023415725.1 Acidobacteriota bacterium | reverse complement strand
CTATAGAGCTTCCCCCCACTACCGTCACCCAAACGTCTGTGGCTGCTTTCCCGGAGTTATTAGCGAGCGGAACGGTGATCATCACGGTTTCGCCCGGTTCCGGAAACCCATCGTTGTCTCCCCTTGCCGCATCGGAAACGGATATCGCCGGCGTTTGCTCCAGCTTGGGAAGGTCGAATCCATCCGTGACTTTCGTGTTGTTCGCTCAGGAGCCGACCAATTCGACCTTTGCGCTGAACCCAAGGCCGCGGGCCGCGAAGCCTGCCCATAGGTCATCTACGTCTTGGTCCGACTGCGGTGCCGGGGAGCTGGCCCGAGCGGCGGCGATGATCGCGTCACGCTCCTGGATCATGTTCGGCGCCAGCGGGGCAAGCTTCATCCCGTCCATAACGAATTGAAGCATCCGCCGGTTGCCTACTGCCCAGCCGTTCCGCTGGATCAGCTTTGCCCTTGCTTCCCAAAGGATCGAACTCCAGATCTCACCGATGTTGTGCACCTGGTCGCAGGTGGCTGAACCGAACGGCCCGCGATTGAAAGCAAAGTTGGACGTATTCAACCGCGCCGAGCAGTCCGAATTGATGTAGCTGAATGTGTAAGCGTTGTGCGGCTTATTGTTTACCCCGCCCGTCGCGGCGAGTATCGCCTTCGGGTAGCGACGGATCCCGTGATAATAGTTTCCAGCGGATCCGCCGCCTAGGTACGTCGCGTAACCCCCGGTCGTGTAAACGCCGTCGATCGGATCCGTGGGCTCTGACAACATACTGTGAGCGAAAAAGTCGCCCCAGCCCTCACCCATACCGCGCGCCATGTTGGTGCTCAAGCCAGCCGAATTGCCATGAAGGCGGTTCGAAACGCCGTGCGTGATCTCGTGGATCACCACGTCAGCGTCGAGCGAACCATCAAAGTCCGGTGTGGGGGCAGTCCACAGGTACATCTGCATGGTCGGGCGGCTGCCGTCCGGAGGCGTAGAGAAATTGGCATTGTTCGTACCGCTGCAGTCCTGAGCCTGCGCGGAGATACGGTCCCCGCCCAACCCGCCGCGGCCGAAGTTATCGTGCTGGAAATTGCGTGCCTGCTCGGTGAAGCCGAGCAGATATGTTTCGTCGTGGAATCGGTTGGTGATGTAGAACAGTTGGGTCGTTATCGCCTTCTGGAAATCCGTTGGAAGCGAAGTGTCCGTCTCAGCCAGGCAGGTCCCGGCGGACTGACCGTCCGGGAGAGGATTGTCACCTGAATTCGTGTTCGGGTTGCCCGGAGTGAACGGGAAGTTGAAGACGCGGTTGGTACCGAATGTTACGCCGTCGGGATCGATGTGGGTCGGGTTCCCGGCGCTTCCGCTCGGCGTATTGGGGAACTTCCGGTCGAGACCGGCTTGGACGTTGTTCCCGTCGGTTGAGTTGCCGCCGTCAGTGATCCAGCCGTTGTTGTTGAAAGCGTAAGGGGCTTCGTTTCCAACTAGGGTAACGAGCGTCCTGTTGATCGCGGCGCCCTGCGTTCCAGCCCCAGGGCTGACCGGCCCTGGAGTAAGCGGGAAGGGGTTATCCGCAACGTTGATCATCGCGTTCGGGTTTGCGTAAACATTGTACGTCGCGGCCTGGGTCTGGTCTTCAGTAAGGTTCTTCCTCCAAAGAAGTGTGCCCGTTTCGGCGTCGATGATCGTGTAATAGGTTGAAACGCCGCTTCCGACGAGCACCTGCCATGCTGGAACCACGACTCCCGGTTCGGTCGGGAAGTAGATCTTCGTAGCCTGGGCACTCGATCCGTCGGCGAACTGCACCTCGGAGGTGTCCCCATTCGCGGCTGCCGCTGCTGACGATGATTCGGCCGGTTTTGCCGACACGGCATTAGCGTTCCGTTTGACGTTCGCCGCGGCAATGTTAGCCGCTGAAACGGCATCGCCGAAACTGGACCTCACTGAGGCCTGGTCGTATCCGGGGGCGAGATTATTGATCACCCGGAACATCTCCCCGCTTTCCGAGAACCCTGCCTTGATCTCTCCCCTGAAGACGGGGACTCCGTTGATCTCCTGATTGAGTTCGACGAATGATAGGTTGCCGTCGGGGTTGGTATAATCAGCGACCACTTTAAGGTCTTCGATCTGGTCGTCCCTCAATCCGAAAAGCTGAGAGTTGGACTTCATGAAGTCCTTGAGCACGTCCGGTCGCCTTCCGCCGTTGCTCTTGGCGAATTCCGCTTTACCGGATGGACGATTGGTCGCGATCACCTCGGGTATCCCCAGGTCGGCGTTGTACTCCACCTTCAGGTGAGGAAAGCCTTTCTTTAATCGTTCCTCGCCTGCGACTTGGGAGTCGCGTACGTCTGCAACCATCGAAGCGGATGTGCCATTGGCCGCACGCAGGCCTGCGAGTTTGCCGTAAGCCTTCTTGTCGGTACGTATATCGTAATTATCAAGCTCGGGGTCATGGCTCGAGGTCCGTTCGATAAGGCCTTTCCCGTTTGATTTGTTGCCTTTTTGAGCTTCGGATACGAAGAAGGCCGGGGCGATAAAGAGTGCCGCTGCGAACGCGAGTGCGAAAAACGTTAAGAGGGTTCCTTTACGGGAACCGTTAGGGGTCTTGGAACGCATCAAGGTCTATACTCCTTTTATGGGTGAAGCGGAGCGGGCGCAATTTTCGGCGCCGTTTCGTCTAATAAACTCCTAAGAAGCCTGATTTCTCAGTTTTCCCTGGAGCCGGGTATTGGCCGCGTTCGTGTGGACAGTTCAGGCAGGGCAAGAACGCGGTAATCTAACCACAGGTTTCTCGCGTCTAACCTGCTTCGTTGAAGCTACGGCTGACTAATTTGCAAAGGGTGCGGGGAACCGCCAGAATACAATAATCACAGAGTATAATACGACTGTCAACGCAATTAGAAGCCCTTTCTTACTAACAATTTTGCCCCGATGCAGGACATCTTCGGACCCGATGGGTTGATCGCCCGGTCGCACAAGAATTACGAATACCGCGAAGGCCAGGTGAGGATGGCCGAGAAGGTCGCCGAGGCCCTCGAAAACAAGCGCCATCTGATCGTCGAAGCGGGGACCGGAACAGGCAAAACACTCGCCTATTTGATCCCTGCGATCGCGGCCGCCACGCGCGAAAAGAAACGGATCATCATCTCCACCGGAACGAAGAACCTTCAGGAACAGTTGATGGAAAAGGACATCCCCTTCCTCCAGAAGATCCTGCCGAAGAAATTCTCCGCCGCATATATGAAAGGCCGCGGCAATTACGCCTGCCTTTACCGGATACAAAAAGCCGAGCACCAGCCGATACTGGACGGGATCGGGCAGATAGATCAATTCGACGCGGTGCGACGTTGGTCGTACGAAACGCAGACGGGGGACAGACGGGAATTGGTCGACCTCCCGGAGGACCTTTCTTTCTGGAACCGTATAAACGCCCGCGGTGACGTCTGCGTGGGGCAGAAGTGCCCGGAGTTCGAACCTTGCTTCATCACGCGGATGCGGTCAAGGGCCGAGGATGCCGACATCGTTATCGTCAATCACCACCTGTTCTTCGCGGATCTGAGCGTGCGGGGGAACCAGTTTGGGCGGGTGATCCCGGATTATTCGGCGGTGATATTCGACGAGGCCCACTTGATCGAAGACGTAGCCTCGGATTATTTCGGCTTCCAGGTATCCAGTTTCCAGCTCGAGGAACTCGTGCGCGACACTGATACATTACCGATCACTGACCCGCTCGTGACGAGGGACGTCACCAAGGTCGCCGCGAAAATTCTGGGGCTTTCGGACCAGTTCTGGCTCAAATTCACCCAGGCGCGGTTCGATGGGCGATACGAACTTACGCAGGACCTCTTCTCGTACCGCGACCGGGGTGGCGACTTGAGGCCGACGCCTTTAGGTGAAGTGTATTTGGCTTTGGACGGGGCACTCGGGAGCCTCGCCTCGGCACTAGACCCGCTTGCACCGGACAGCCCCGAGATCGACAGCTTAGTGAGGCGGGCGCGGCAGGCGAGGTTCGATCTTGATTTCATATCGACGCAGACGGAGCAGAATTACGTTTACTGGCTGGAGAAACGCGGGAAAGGGCTGTTTCTGCGGGCCTCGCCGGTGGACGTGTCGGAACTATTAAGGGAGAAGCTGTTCGAAAAGGTGGACAGCTGTATCCTCACCTCGGCGACGCTTTCGAGCAGCGGGTCGTTCAATTTCGTGAGGGAGCGCCTCGGCCTCGACACGGCGAAAACATCGGGCTTTTCGGCCCCTTCGTCGTTCGATTACGAGAACCAGGCGATCCTTTATCTGCCGAAGGCGATGCCGGACCCAAGGTCGCAGGAGTTCACGCAACTCGCCGCTGGCGAGATCATAAAGATACTTGACGTCACGGAGGGGCACGCGTTCGTGCTGTGCACGAGTAACCAGTCGATGACGGCCCTTCACGAGCTAGTATCTTCGAGGGTGAATTACCCATGTTTCGTGCAAGGGTCGATGACGAAGGCTGGGCTGATCGAGAGATTCCGGGAGACGCCGAACGCCGTGCTGTTCGCCACGTCCAGCTTCTGGCAGGGCGTCGATGTGCAGGGGGAGCAGCTATCGTGCGTCATCATCGACAAGCTCCCATTCGCCGTGCCGAGCGACCCGGTGGTCGCGGCGCGGTCGCGGTTCATCGATGAGAGCGGCGGCCGATCATTCTTCGATTACAGCGTGCCGCAGGCCGTGATAACGCTGAAGCAGGGGATCGGGCGACTCATCCGCAGCCGTACCGATCGCGGCGTGATCGCGATACTCGATCCGCGGATAAAAACGAAAGGCTACGGCCGCGATTTCCTCCAGAGCCTCCCTCGGATGCGGATCACTTCTAACCTCTCAGATCTGTACCCTATTCTCGAAACGGCCCACGCGGAAGTTTCCCCCTGAAATTTGCCGACCTCACCCCATGGTTGAGATCCCGTGGCACGTACCACACCGGGTTGTGGCGCGTGCCACATCACTGAACCAGGCCGTAGGGCTGTAAAACTCGCGCTTCGGGTGCAGGGGGCGGCGCGTGCCGCGCGGGATTTCCACAGGGGTTGTGGAAAAAATGGTCAGCCGAATAGGTTAAAATGGTCAGCCGAAAACGCCCTTTTCGGCTGACCATTTTTGTGTTTTCCGGGACAAGTCCGTGGGCGGCAATTGGGTAACCTTGTAGCCGGTTTAATAGATTTAGTCGGGCTTTACATTTTCCGTGGAGGTGAACTAGCGCGGGAGTAGGACGGAAGGGCCAAGCGGGGTTTTATCTTAGCTGGCGTCGAAAAGATGCGCTTTACTCGATCTACGTAGTGTTCCTTTTCAACTCGGACGAAGCGAAGCAAAGTTTTCGGCATGGCACGAATAGTATTGCGATGTGGGAGTTTTACCCTGCTCCGGAATTTGCGGGAGAACGCAGCGTATTGGTCAAGAACTTGCAGTTCAACAAGGTGGTGACCGATGTCGGGCTCCATTTCGTTAAGGGCCGATCGACGATCAGCAGTATCCTCAGAAACCACAAACGAACCGCTGCGGAGAACGAAAGGGACCTCATCGAATTCGTTAAGTCAGTCGAACCAGTTATCAACGCGAAGTCAACATTCGAGGAACTTTAACCGCAATTCAAGGGCAGGCTGACAGCCCGCCCTACGGTTGTTATTCCGCCGCTGGGGGGAAGCTGAGAATGAGTCGGATCAGTGAGCTTTGCCGGTTAGTGTTGGTCTTGGCAAAGATGCGTTTGAGATGGGTACGGACCGTATTTTCGGTGATATCGAGTTTCTCGCACACTTCGGCGATCGAGTCCCCCACTCCGAGGTGGCTTGCGATCGTGGCCTCAGTAGAGGTCAGGCCGTACACGTCGAGGAGGATCGAGCTGATGTCCTCCGGTGACGGCGTGGGCCTGATCAGAACGGCTGCGTAGCGCTTCGGGCTGAAAGGATTGATAACGTTCGTCGGGAGCGGGACAACGCGGAGCGACAAGGAATGGCTGCCGTCTGCCCTTCGCACCGGCATCGCACCTGATGACGATCCGTTGACGGCCGCGTCGGGATCGATCGCAGTTCTGATCAGCGACCTTAGTTTCTCCGAATCAGTACGCACCTCGCACGCGAGCGTTCCGCTGCGCTGCACGTCGATGCCTTTGCGCTCTGAGAGGACCCTCTCGGCAGCCGCATTGGCGTACTGCACCTTCGCCGTCGAGTTGACGATCACGACGCCCTGCGAGATGCGATCGATCCCGTTAAGCACGAGGCGATCTTTTTCGGAGACGCCTACGACGTTCGCATGAAGCCGGACGGCCCGCTGCAGGATCTGCATCGCCGGGGCGAGGGAGCTTATCTCGGTGTCATCGAATCCACCCATCGATCTCGGCCGGGTGAACGTCACGCCGGCGCTTGTTTCGCGGTCGTCGAACAAACAGTAGTGGATCGTGTGGAAAATTCCGTGATCCTTCCAGCTTTCCTGATACAGTTCAGTATTTTCGAAGTCTGCGTCGGAGATAGTTTGGTTGCGCCGAAGCAACTCGCCGGGCCTTAGCGAAAGCAACTCGGACTTGTAGGGTATCTTTTCGAAATATTTGCGGTTTATCTCATCGATGAAGCCGGGAGCGTTGGTGTCGGCCAGGGTGCGGAACGCCGATTCACGTTTGTGGAAAACATGAAGGCTGCCCGGCCCGGAGGAAAAAAGCCTGGATAGCGAATCGTAGACTTCGCCCCAGCCGTTTCCATTTGGATCGGCGGCGGTTTCGAACATTTTGGCCGTCAGGTCGATGAGGGATCTTTCAGTCAGTTCGTTCATTCAAAATGATTGCGTAAAGGGGTCAAAACCTTACGCATTAAAATAGAATTCCTGTATTTTCGCCAATGGCGGCCGGTGGATTAAACTGAGACATCCAGCAATTCGCAAGTATTATGCCGGGATTTTACGAAGTAATGATCGAACGCAATTTCTCCTCCGCGCACCAGCTTCGCGGGTATAAGGGAAAATGCGAGAATTTGCACGGGCACAACTACAAGGTGGAGATCTTCGCCCGCGGCGAGGAGCTCAATAATATCGGGCTGCTGATCGATTTCGGCGACCTCAAGTCGGCGGCCGACGAGATCGTCACATACCTCGACCACCGCAATCTCAATGAGCTGCCGCCCTTCGACGAGGAACTCAACCCCTCGGCGGAGAACATCGCACGGTACTTTGTCGAATACCTTAACGGCCGTGTCGGCGACGAGCGGGTGAAGGTCTATAAGGTCCGCTGCTACGAGACCCCGACGAGCGTCGCCACATATCAGCTCGATGTCTAGCGAGATCACGATCCGCCGCGCTGACGCGAGCGATGCCCGGCTGATCTCGGCCTTGGCGACGGTGACGTTCTTTGAGGCTTATTTCGAGCAGGACGACCCGCCCGACCTCGCGAACTATCTCGCCGAATCGTTCTCTGCTGACATAATTGCGGAGGAGTTAGCAGATCCGGAAACGTATTTCTTTTTAATTCAACGCGGCCGTCCGGCGGTCGGTTACGCAAAGCTGCGCGACAAGGAACCCCACGCGTCCGTGTCGTCCCGTGACGCGATCGAATTGCAGCGCATCTACGCAGTCGAGCGCGTTTGGGGAAGCGGCGTGGGGGAGAAGCTATTGAGCCATTGCATCGACTTCGCCCGTGAAATGGGGAAGGACGTGCTCTGGCTCGGCGTTTGGGAGGAGAACCCTCGGGCGATCAGGTTTTACGAGAAGCACGGGTTCACGCGCGTCGGGACGCTGGAATTCCCGTACGCAGATAGCGTTGGGATCAACGCGGTGATGCAGCTCGAGCTCAACAATGATCGCTAGCCGGGATCGCCGCGAGCGTGTCGGCGATGTCGAAGGCAGCATGCGGTTTGGCGAATTTTAGGGCATTGGACCGCATCGCTTCCATCCGTTGCGGGTTCTTTAGAAGCTGTTCGATCTTGTAGCCGAGCGTCGCGGGGTTGTTCGAGCGGATGGCGCAGCCGTTTTCGAGGAGGTGGTCGGAGTTCCGTTCCTCCTGGCCGGGGATGGGGTTGACTATGACGAAGACCAGGCCTTTCGCCAGTGCTTCGCAGGTGGTGAGCCCGCCGGGTTTGCCAACGATCAGGTCGGACGCACTCATATATTCATCCATCTCGCGCGTGTAGCCGACCGGGATCACACGCGAGCCAGATGCCTTTTGTTCCGCCTCGAGTTTGGCTTTGAGCTCTTCGTTGCGTCCGCACATCGCGAGGATCTGTACGGGAGTAGAGATCCGTCTCAGCGATTCGATCAGGTCTTCGATGCGGCCGACGCCGAAACCGCCAAGTGAGAGGATGATGGTCGGGACTGCAGGGTCGAGGCCGTATTTTTCGCGCAGTTCCTGCTTGGATCTTTGTTCGGCGAATTTCGGGTCGATAGGGATGCCGCTGACGTTGATCTTGTCGGAAGGGAAGCCCAGCGTTTCGAGGTAGTAGCGCGTTTCGTCGAGGGCGACGAAGTAACGCTCGAAATTGCGGCAAAGCCACAGGGCGTGCATGTCGAGATCGGTCACCACGATCGCCTGCGGGCAGCTCATCTTCCCCTTTCGCTTCAGGTCGGAGATGATCTCCGCCGGCAGGAAATGCGTGCAGACGATCCAGTCAGGTTCGTAATCGCGGACCATTTTGACGAACGGCTGGGTGTTGAGCTTGTCGAAAAAGAGGCGGCGTTTCTCGTTCTTCCACGGTTCGTCGAGCTGGTCGTACATCCACCCCAGCACCTCTGGGAGGTTGTTGACCAGGTCGATATACGCTCGGCCGTAGAGGCGGCGGAAGAGCGGGTTGGTGAACTTGAGCGTGTCCTCGTGGCGGACCTCGCGGGCTAGGCTTCGCATCTCGAAAGCTTTCTTCAAAGCCTCTGCCGCGGTCACGTGGCCGTTGCCGACCGAGGCCGACAAAATGAGTATTCGGTCGAACATCGAGAAGCAGGGTAACTTGAAAGCGCGGAAATCAGAAGCCTGGCCGGGCTGGTGTTCGGCGGCTGTGCCGCCCTGTTTGCGGAAAAGCTCCGCTTTTCCGGAGGCATCTTCGTTCTCCCTGCGGCTGCGCCGCCGCGTTCCTTAGCCTGCGGGTGCGGCGGCAAAGCCGCAGGATCTTCGACCGCTCGGTGGAAAAGCGGAGCTTTTCCCCAAATAGACGGGCAGAGCCCGGAAAAGGGAAATAGGCGGACACGCTCTGATGTAGAAATGATCGATCGAACGAGAAACTTCTTTTACGGCTGGGTGATCGTGGCGGTCGCGACGCTGGCGCTTGTGGTGAGCAATGGGCTCTCGATCGGTGGGATTCCGGTCTTCTACAAGCCGATGCGCGAGGGCCTGGTCGCGGCGGGGACCGTCGCGGCGGCGAACGCGGAAAGTTTTGTAGCCTTCGGGGCGACGCTCACATTCTTTTTCTCGGGCGTGCTTTCGCCAATCGCGGGTTGGCTGATCCAACGGTTCCAACTGAAAACATTGATGATCGCGGGCTGTGTGATACTCGGGTCGGGCTTGGTCATGCACGCCGTCACGTCGAGCCCGTATGTCGTTTACGCCGCCCGCACGATGATGGGGATCTCGCTCTGCCTCGTCGGGGTGCTGCCGAGCATCGTGTTGGTTTCGAACTGGTTCGTGCGGAGGCGCGGGCTGGCTCTGGGGATACTCCTGACCGGCACGAGCATCGGAGGCGTCATCATCCCACAGATAGCCACTCCGTTGATAACAGCTTACGGCTGGCGGACGGCAATGTTGTCCGTGAGCATGATCGTGTGGCTGCTGCTCTTGCCGGCGATCGTTCTTTTGGTTAAAGACAGGCCGGAGGAGGTCGGGGCGGTAGCGGACGGTGATGTCATCGCCGCGTCGCCGGTTTCCGCTCCGCCGGTTGAGGGCGGGATCACTTTGTCCCAAGCGTTGCGGACGCCGCGGTTCTGGATACTCGCGCTTTGCGCGGCCGCGGTCTTTTACCCGATCTTCGTTTCCACGCAGCAGTTCATTCTCCAGGCAGCGAAGATCGGCCTCTCGCCGCAGCAGGCGAGCAACGGGCTTTCGGTGCTTTTCTTCGTGAGCGTGGCGGGGAAGTTCCTTTTCGGATGGCTGAGCGACCGCTTCGCTCCTACGCGTGTGATGCTGGCCTGCTGCGCGATCATGTTCGGGTCGACGCTGATGCTGTTGAACCTCACTGCCTCCACGGTGTTCGCGTTCCTCGTACCGTTCGGTTTCGGCTACGGCGGCACCTTCGTTCTGCTGCAGCGGATCGCGGCGGATTATTTCGGCAATCGTGATTATCCTAAGATCCTTGGCGTGCTGATCGTGATCGAAACGGTCGGAGCCTCGATCGGCGGACTCGTCACCGGCCGAATGGCTGACGCCGCCGGGGGCGATTACACTACCGCCTTCTACGCCGTGATCGCGGTCAGCGGCTTTGCGTTCCTGCTTGTCATAGTTCTGGAGATTCTCTCCCGGCGCAAGATCAAATAAAAAAACGGATGCGTAACGCATCCGTTTTTTCGAGAAATGGTCGGGGCGAGAGGATTCGAACCTCCGACCTCACGGTCCCGAACCGTGCGCTCTACCAGGCTGAGCCACGCCCCGTTGGTCAATTTTCAAGAATAGGGCACGCTTCGGTTTTAGTCAAACCGTTTAGCGGCTTAAATTTCAACCCTCGACTGTACCCATCGAGGCCTCGGCTTTCCGTTCGCGGCGTGATTTGAGGTACTCGAAGATGATCGGGAGGATCGAAAGGAAAACGATCACGATGACCACCTTGTCGATGTGATCTTCGAGGAGGAAGCCTTCCACGCCGAAAATGTTCCGCACGGCCTGCTCCACCAGCCCACCGAGGAAATAGCCCGCGAAAAGCATGCTCGTCACCCACGCGAATCCGCCGACAACGTTGTAGATGAAGAACTGCCGATACGTCATCTCCGCCGCCCCCGCGACGATCGGGGCGAAGGTGCGTACGATCGGCACGAAGCGGGCGATGATGATCGTCTTGCCGCCGTGTTTTTCGTAGAATGCGTGAGCTTTACGAAGATGGTCAGGGTTGAAAAAACGTGATTTGGGTCGGCTGAAGATGGCTGCGCCGACCTTCCGGCCGGAGTAATACCCGACGGCGTCGCCGACGACAGCTGCGACGAAAAGCAGCACCAGCAGCAGCCAGAGATTCATCTTCCCCGCAGCGGCGAACAACCCGCACACGACCAGAAGCGAATCCCCCGGAAGGAAGAACCCGACCGCCAGGCCCGTTTCGGCGAAGACGACGAAGAACAGCCCAAGGTAGACCCACGGACCCAGGAACGCGAGCATCCAGTCGATCAGGACCTTCGGGTTAAGGATGTTGTCCTTGATGAAGTACAGGAATTCGATAATAGATTGCATTACTTACTTCCAGCCGTGCTCGCCGATGAGCGGCACGAAGGCGCAGGGCCCGCATTCTTCCGTCTTGACGCCTCTCTCTGTACGGGTGACACGCACGAGTGTTTGAGATTTTTGTTCCTGCCCGATCGGGATGACCAGGCGGCCGCCGATCTCGAGTTGTTCGACGAGCGGTTTTGGGATCTCAGGTCCGCCGGCCGCAACAAGTATAGCGTCGAATGGAGCGTAGACGCCCCAACCGAGCGTTCCATCGCCGACTCGATAAGAGATATTTCGGTATCCCAGCGACATAAGGCGGGCCTTCGCCTCCGTAGCTATCGACTTGATACGCTCGATCGCGTAGACCTTGCGGCACAGCATCGCGAGCACGGCGGTCTGGTAGCCGGAGCCAGAGCCGATCTCCAGGACGCGCTCCTTGCCCTTTAGCTCCAGCAACTCGGTCATCCGCGCAACGATGAAGGGCTGCGAGATGGTTTGCCCTACAGATAGCGGCAGGGCGTTGTCTTTATATGCCTGGGCCCGCAGGGCCTCGGGGACGAAAAGATGACGCGGTACGGTATTCATCACCTCAAGGACGCGCTCGTCGCGGATGCCGTAGTGATTTGCAAGCTGATCGATCATCCGGGCACGAGGGATCTCGTACCCGTCCGCTCCGTTCCGCCTTTTCGCCGTACCGTTCATACTCCCGGAGAACAGGCTTTCCAGCCTGTTCCGTTAACCTACAAGTTTTGCGATCTGGGTTATCTCGTCTATATTTCTGCGCGGCCAGACTGGAAAGTCTGGCCTACCAAATCCGGCCTACTTAATCTTCCCAGTCGCGAAGGTCTTCGAGCACCGCGTAGTTCGTCAGGTCGGCCCGCATCGGGGTGACGGAGACGTAGCCTTCGTCGATCGCTTCGAAATCCGTGCCGCCCTCGGCGCGGAAGCCGTCGCGTACCTCGCCGATCCAGTAATAGGGCTTGCCACGCGGGTCCATATGCTCGCTGATGACGGGCTTCGCCGCCTTGAAGCCTTGCTTGGTCACTTTGATGCCTTTCGGGACGCCCTTGGGGATGTTTACATTAAGAAGCGTGAAATCGGGCAGGCCCTCGGCAAGCGCTTTTCGCACCACCTGCTGAGCCACCGTCATTGAGGCGGTGAAATCGAAATTGCGCGTGGATACAAGGCTGAACGCGATGCCCGGCACGCCCAAGATCGATGCCTCCATCGCCCCGGCGACCGTGCCGGAGTACGTAGCGTCTTCGCCCAGATTCGCCCCGTGATTGAAGCCGGAAACGCAGATGTCCGGGCGAAGTTCCGGCGGCAGGATCCGGTTAAGCGCGAGCGTGATGCAGTCGCTGGGCGTGCCGTCGACCGCCCAGTGCCGCTCCTCGATCTGACGGATCCGCAAGGGGCGTGAAAGGGTGAGGCTGTGCGAAGCTCCGCTCTGCTCGGCGGCGGGCGCGACGGTGTAGATCTCGCCGATCTCCTCCATCGCACTTTTTAGCGCCTCGATCCCCTCGGAGTGATATCCGTCGTCGTTGGTTATGAGTATTTTCGGTCTTTCAGCGGACATGAGTGCAAATTAAAGAGTATAGAAGAGCTCGCGGAGAAAAGAAAAATGCGTGAGGTTGTTGGCCTCACGCATTTTCGTTATTGCAATTTCAACTAACCGTTCATCGGACGCTGCGGCGCGTTCATCGGGCGCTGCTGGCGGAAACGGCGGCGGTTGCGCTTGCGGGCGTTCGCCGATTTCAACTTCGCCTTTTGGCCGGGCGGGATGAAGTGAGCGTGCTTCTTGAGGTCCTTGATGATCTCTTCCGAGATGACCTTACGCTTGAACCGACGCAGTGCGCTTTCGATCGATTCGTTCGAATTTACTGTAATATAAGCCATTATCTTCTCACCTCCTCTCGGCCGAAAATTCTGCCTTTGAGGGCAAACCATAATTAAACCACTCACGTTACTGAAGCGCAAGCCCTAGG
>JAEZJR010000243.1 GCA_023415725.1 Acidobacteriota bacterium | reverse complement strand
GCGCACGGCCGTTGGGAAGGCTCCGAAGGGAACGTTGAAGAATACTCGTTCGGACGAGATGGGGGCGGTGGCGATCAAGGAAGCGGTCTCGCGTGCGGGTGTCGATGCGGCACTGATCGACGACGTGATTATGGGATGCGCGTTCCCGGAAGCGAGTCAGGGAATGAACGTGGCCCGGACGGCCTCGATACTTGCGGGCCTACCCGTCGAAACCTCGGCCATGACCGTAAACCGTTACTGCTCTTCGGGTTTGCAGACCATAGCCCTTGCGGCGGAGCGAATTCAGACGGGCGGTGCGGATGCGATCGTGGCGGGCGGGCTTGAATCGATGACCGCGATACCGATGGGCGGAAACACCTTCCGGCCTAACCCCCAATTGGCCGATACCTACCCGGATTACTACTTGAACATGGGCCTTACCGCTGAGAATCTCGCGAAAAAGTACGAGATCACGCGCGAGCAGGCGGACGAATTCTCAATGAATTCGCACCGGAAAGCGGCCGCGGCGATCGCCGAGGGCAAGTTCAAGGATGAGATCGTTCCGATGAGTGTCCGCATCGATGAGCTTGATGAAAAGGGCCGCGTGAGGCGACGCGAGATCGTTTTTGAGACCGATGAAGGGGTTAGAATGGACACCTCGATGGAGGGGTTGGCGAAGCTGAAGCCCGCTTTTCACGCGAACGGAACGGTCACGGCGGGGAACTCTTCGCAAATGTCTGATGGGGCCGCTGCTGCGGTCGTGATGTCAGCCGACAAGGCTAAAGAATTGGGAATAAAGCCTTTAGCTAGATTTGTTTCTTTCGCTACGGCAGGCTGCCTGCCCGAAGAGATGGGAATCGGGCCGGTGTATGCGATACCAAAGGCCCTGAAACTTGCCGGCCTGACGCTGGACCAGATAGACGTGATCGAACTGAACGAAGCCTTTGCGGCTCAGGGGCTTTCGGTGATGAAGCTTCTGGAGATGGACCCCGCGAAGGTCAATGTTAACGGCGGCGCGGTGGCACTTGGGCATCCACTGGGCTGCACCGGGGCGAAACTTACGGCCACGATCCTCCAGGAACTGAAGCGCCGAAACGCTCGGTACGGGATGGTTACGATGTGCGTCGGGGGCGGGATGGGCGCCGCGGGGATCTTCGAGCGGCTGGACTAAAAGTGGTCAGCCGAAACCCCTGAATCGGTCAGCCGATCTTACCTAAATGGTCAGCCGAAAATCGGCCCGGTTCGGGCCGATTTTTCGACGGCGACGACAGCGCCAAATGCAGCGACGGCGTGGCAATGGCCCCAACGGCGCTCTATGAGTTTTCAGGCTAAATTTTCAAAACGGGTTGCTGAATGAATGTTCATTCAGTTATAATTCCCAGACCAACCTCATCAAATAATTTTTCGCAGGAGAACCCAAGATGGATACACGACTCGAGAAGGAATACTTAAAGGGCGGGGAGTTTTTGATCACCGAGCAGATCCCGTCCGAGGTTTTCACCCCGGAAGACTTCACGGACGAGCAGAAGATGATCGGCGATACTTCGCGCGAGTTCATCGATAACGAAGTGCGACCGAACATCGAGTCGATGGAGAAGCACAATTGGGATGTGGCCCGCGATCTGGTGAAGAAGGGCGGCGAACTGGGCCTGCTCGGGGCCACGATCCCGGAGGAATACGGCGGAGCGGGGCTCGACCAGACGGCCGGCGTGGTGATCGCCGAGATGATGGGGCGAGCGGGCGGTTTCGGGACGACCTTCGGAGCGCAGACCTCGATCGGGGTTTTGCCGCTGCTTTATTTCGGGTCTGAAGAATTGAAGAAGGAGTGGATCCCGCGGATCGTTTCGGGTGAGGTGGTGACGGCTTACTGCCTTAGCGAGGCGGGGTCGGGTTCGGACGCGCTCGGCGCGAAGACGATCGCTCGGCTGACCGAGGACGGGGAGCATTACATCCTGAACGGGGAGAAGATGTGGATCTCGAACGGCGGGTTCGCGGATGTGTTCATCGTCTTCGCGAAGGTGGATGGAGAGAAGGAGAAATTCTCCGCGTTCGTCGTGGAGCGGAGCGAGAACTGCCGCCCGGGGAACGAAGAGCACAAGATGGGGATCAAGTCTTCTTCAACCACGCCTCTGATCCTTTCGGACTGCAAGATCCCTGCTACAAATCTGATCGGGAACGTGGGTGACGGGGCGAAGATCGCCTTCAATATCCTTAACGTAGGGAGGTTCAAACTCGGGGCGTCCGTGACGGGCGGAGCCAAGCTCGCGCTGCACGAGGCGATCCGCTACGCGAACGAGCGGCATCAGTTCAACAAGCCGATCTCGAGTTTCGGCGCGATCAAGCACAAACTCGCCGAGATGGCGATCCGCACATGGGTTGCTGAATCGATCACTTACCGCACGGTGGGGATGATCGATGCGTTGATCGGCGACGGCGCGGACAACGCGAGGAAGATGCAGTCGATCGAGGAGTACGCGGTGGAATCTTCCATAAACAAGGTTGCGTGCTCTGAGGCGCTGGATTACGTCGTGGACGAGATGGTGCAGATCTATGGCGGCTATGGGTACTCGGCCGATTACCCGGCGGAGAAGGCGTATCGGGATTCGCGCATCAATCGCATCTTCGAGGGCACGAACGAGATCAACCGCTTGCTTATCCCCGGCCAATTGATGAAGCGTGCGATGAAGGGGAAGATCGGGTTGCTGCAGGCGGCGAAGGCATTGCAGGACGAGATCCTGAACCCTCAGCTTTCGTTCGAGGAGGACACGAGCCTGCTCGCGGCCGAAACGAAACTCGCGCAGAATGCGAAGAAGGTCGCGTTGATGGTGCTCGGCACCGCCGCTCAGAAATTCATGATGGCCCTCGCGGACCAGCAGGAAGTCCTGCTCAACTGCGCGGACATCATCATGGAAGCGTACCAGATGGAGTCGGCGATCCTGCGGGCGAAGAAGTTCGCTGAGAAGAATGGTGAAGAGGCAGCGGGCCGTTACGTCGATATGGCCTCGGTCTACTGCAACGACGCGATCCAGCGCGTGGAGATGAAGGCCCGCAACACCATCGCCGCGATCGCGGAAGGGGACGAGGGACGAACGATGCTCGTCGCATTGAAGCGGTTCACGAAAAACAGCTCGCCGATCAACACGATCGCGGCCCGGCAGCGGATCGCGGATACACTGATCCAGGCGAACACTTACGTTTTCTAAGCAAAGCCTCGCGGTTTAAATACCATCATAGTTGGACGGGCGGGCCTATTCCGGTTTTGCCCGTTTTGTGTGTGCTTTCCGTCGAGGAAAGTCGATCCCACGATCAGGAGAATATCCAAATGAAACTTATCCGTTCCGCTATTGTCGGATGCCTTCTAGCTCTGGTCGCCTTCTCCGGCGCGATGCCCCTTGCCGTCAATGCGGCGCAGCCGGACGTGCGTAAAGAAGCGCAGGAGTTCATCGACCGCTACACGGCGCAGTGGCAGAAGCTTTCTTACGCCTCCGCCCTCGCGGAGTGGCGGTCGAACACGCGAATCGTCGAGGGCGACGACACCAACAAAAAGGCCACGATCGCCGCCAACAAAGCGCTTGCCGACTTCACCGGGAGCAAGGCGAACATCGACACCGCGACGGCCTTCCTGAAGCAAAAGGACAAGCTCGATCCACTGCAGGTGAAACAGCTCGAGGTCATTCTTTTCAAGGCCGCCGGTAACCCGGAAACGGTCAAGGAGCTGGTGGCCGAGCGGATCGCGGCCGAAGCGGCGCAGAACGAAAAGCTGTACGGATTCGATTTCAAGATCGACGGCAAGTCGGTGACCGCGAACGACATCGACCGGATACTTCGCGAATCGAAGGACCTTGCGGAGCGGCGGAAAGCGTGGGAGGCCTCGAAAGAGGTCGGCGTCGGGCTGAAGGACGGCCTTGCGGACCTGCGTCGGCTGCGCAACGGCGTGGTGAGCCCGCTGGGGTATTCGTCGCTTTTCAGCTACCAGTCATCGCAGTACGGCTTGTCGGCGAACGAGATAATGGAGCTGATGAACCGGTTCAACCGCGAGCTGCGGCCGCTCTACCGCGAACTTCACACCTACGCGCGTTACGAGCTGGCGAAAAAATATAACCAGCCCGTGCCCGACCAACTGCCCGCCGACTGGCTGCCAAATCGCTGGGGCCAGAACTGGAGCGACATGGTCACGGTCGAGGGGATGGACATCGACGCGGCGTTCAAGGGCAAATCGCCCGAATGGATCGTCAAGCAATCGGAAGAGTTTTATGTCTCGCTGGGGTTCCCGCGGCTGCCGAAATCGTTCTGGGACGATTCATCGCTTTACCCCGTACCGGTGAATGCCGGTTACAAAAAGAACAATCACGCGTCGGCGTGGCATCTCGATTCGGACAAGGACATCCGGTCGCTGATGAGCGTGGAACCGAACGGCGAATGGTACGAAACGTCGCACCACGAACTCGGCCACATCTATTACTACATCAGCTATACCAATCCGAACGTGCCGCCGCTCCTTCGCGAGGGGGCCAACCCCGCTTACCACGAGGCGATCGGTTCTCTGGCCGGGATGGCCGCGATGCAGAAGCCGTTCCTGGTCGGGCGCGGTATCGTGTCGAAGGACGCGAAGGTGGACGAGATGCAGGCGCTCCTGAAAGAGGCTTTGGACAAGGTTGTCTTCATCCCTTTCTCGGCGGGCACGATGTCCGGATTCGAGTACGCCCTGTACGAGAAGAATCTGCCGAAGGACGAGTTCAATAAGAAATGGTGGGAGCTCGCACGCAGCTACCAGGGGATCGTCCCCCCGACGGAGCGAGGTGAGCGATACTGCGACGCGTGTACGAAGACCCACATCAACGACGACCCGGCATCGTATTACGACTACGCGTTGTCGTTCGTGCTGCTGTTCCAGCTCCACGATCACATCGCGCGAAACATCCTCAAGCAGGACCCGCACAATACCAATTACTACGGCGACAAACGCGTCGGCGATTTCCTGAAGCAGATCATGGCACCGGGTTCTTCGCGCGACTGGCGGCTGGTGTTGAAGGAAACCACCGGCGAGGACCTCAGCGCCAAAGCCATGCTGCGTTATTTTGAGCCGCTGATGGAATATCTCAAAAAGGCGAATGCGGGGCGCAAGTACACGCTCGAGGAATTGCCGGCTCAGTGATCCGGTTCGGATTCGTCAGTTACGGCCCGGGGCTTCGGCTTCGGGCTTTTTCTTTCTGTGGAAAAGGCGGAGAATGGGGTTAATGCCAGACGGTTATCGCGTGGAGAAATGGAGGAATTCGGGTGCGCCTGACCCGGTTGACCTGCGTGAGAGGATGGAAGCGGAAGGGTTCGGTACTTACGGTTGGACCGATCGTCCGGGGGCATTCTATGGTGAGCACGAGCACGTGAACGATCAATCGCATTGGGTGATCTCGGGGCGGTTGAGGCTCACGGTGAAAGGCCACGGGGAATTCGAACTTGGACCCGGCGACAGGGATTTCATGCCTGCAGGGACGGTGCACTCAGCTCAGGTGGTCGGCGATGAGCCGGTGGTTTATTTGATCGGGGAGAGGGATCGAATGCGAAAAGGCTGAGAGCCGCGTTTATCCTCGAAGTTAAATTTGAGATCTCAGATCTGAAATTTGAGAATGTGGCTAACCGCCTTAGGTTCTGCATAGGATCTTTTCTTTGTAGAAACATTTGAAGAATACATAGGATCGAATTCTCATCGACAAATCAGTAAATGAAATATTCAAATTTTGAGGAATTACCGGTCTGGCAAGCGGCCATCGAATTCGCACTGAAATTGTTCGAGTTTACTAATAAAGGCGATTTTCGCGGGTTCGGGGATACGAAGAACCAACTAGAAAGAGCGGCGGTTTCGATATCGAACAATATTGCCGAGGGTTTGAACGCGGGACTACGGTCGAGTTGATCTATTTTCTGTATATCTCGAAAGGGTCTTCTGGTGAATGCCGTTCGATGTTGAGGATGTGTGAGCGGGCGGAGAGGTTTTCGGATCTCAAATTTGAAATTTCAGATCTGATAGGACGGGCGGTGAATGTTTCTAAGCAGCTGAATGGCTGGATCGAGTCTTTGAAGAATTCTGATATCAAGGGACCGAAATTCCTGAACGACAAAGAGCGTGAGGGTTATCAGCGGAGGAAGGAAGCTGATGAATTCGATAAAGAGATGGCGGAGTTTCGGGAGAGGCATCTTGAATGGTTGAACCGGCGGGGGAAGGAGCCGGAGCTGACGATTCAGGATGTGATCGATGGGAAGTGAAGGTTTCGGATCTTATCTGAAATTTGAAATTTGAAATTTGAGATCTGAGATCTGAAATTTGAGATCGCAGCCAGTGTTAAGGGCAGGGACAGCGGTGATGTCTAACGAAATACGAACACTTGGGGAATTGAAGGCGAGCGGGTATGCGTCGAGGTCCGTTAAGGACGAGATGCGTGGGAACCTGATCGAGAAGCTGCGGCGGGGCGAAAGGTTATTTCCGGGGATACTCGGGTACGACGAAACGGTGGTGCCGCAGATCGTGAACGCGATACTGGCGAAGCACAATTTCATCCTGCTGGGTTTACGCGGGCAGGCGAAGAGCCGGATCATTCGGCAGCTCACGGACCTTCTGGACGAAGTGATCCCGATCATCGCGGGGTCGGAGATCAATGACGATCCGTTCCGGCCGCTGAGCGCCTATGGGCGGCAGCAGTTAGAGCTGCACGGTGACGAGACGAAGATCGATTGGGTGCACCGGGAGAATCGATTCGTAGAGAAGCTTGCGACCCCGGACGTGACGATCGCGGATATCATCGGCGATGTGGACCCGATCAAAGCGGCGAAGGGCGGGCATCTGCTTTCGGACGAACTGACCATCCATTTCGGGCTGTTGCCGCGAGCGAACCGGGGGATCTTCGCGATAAACGAATTGCCGGACCTTGCTGGGAAGATCCAGGTCGGGCTGTTCAACATCATGCAGGAGGGCGATGTGCAGGTGAAGGGTTATCCTGTGCGGCTGCCGCTTGATGTGATGCTGGTGTTCTCCGCTAACCCCGAGGATTACACCGCACGCGGGAAGATCATCACGCCGCTGAAGGACCGCATCGGGTCGGAGATACAGACGCATTACCCGGCGGACGTGCAGATGAGCGCGTCGATAACGCAGCAGGAGGCATGGACGGAGCGGCCGGGCCTGGAAACATTCGAGGTTGCGATACCGGAGTTCATCTCGGAGACGATCGAGCAGATCGCGTTCGAGGCGAGGGACGACCAGCGGGTGGATAAACGCAGCGGCGTCTCGCAGAGGTTCTCGATCTCGGTGCTCGAGTCGGCTGTCTCGAACGCGGAGCGGCGGGCATTGATCACGGGCGAGACTGAGATCGTTCCGCGTATTTCAGATATTTACGCCGCACTCCCCGCGATGACGGGTAAGATGGAGCTCGAATACGAGGGCGAGCAGATCGGCGCGACGCGGCTAGCACGCGACCTGATCAAGCGGGCGGGCGGGGTGATCTTCGAGGGGTTCTTCCTCGGGATCGATTTCGCGCCGGCGGTGCAGTGGTTCGATGAGGGGAATAAATTATTGCTTTCGGATACGGCTTCGGCGGAGGAATGCGTCGGGCTGCTTGAGAGCGTGCCGGACCTGATCAACTCGACCCTGGTGCCGCTGGAATTTTCCCGAGCGGACAATGCGAAGCTGGTATCGGCGTGCGAATTCGTGTTAGAAGGTCTGTACGCGCAGAACAAGATCGCTCGGAACGAGTCGGGCGGCTACGAGGCCGTGACCAAAGCGAAACGCGACCGGCGGGGGATGATCTACGAAGACTTCACGGATATCGAGGGATATAACTGATGAGAGATGCCGAAGAAGAACGGGTAGCAACTGACGGACGGAAAGACGCTGCGACTTCGCGGAAATGGCTGATGCTGGCAGGGCTTGTTATGTTAGCGTTCCTGCTCGGGCTCTTGCCCATGTGGTGGTCGAAGAGCAACGTCTCGGCGGAGCTGGATCGCACGAAGGTCGAGCTGCAGCGGCAGCAGCATTTGAACTCGCTTTCGGCGGCGGCGGTCTATGCAAGGCGCGGAGAGTACGAAACATCGCGGCAGTACGCGAGCAAGTTCTTCACGGACATGCAGGCGGAACTGGATAATGCGGAGTCGAAGATCTTCAACGCTCAGGAGCGTACCCAGATGCCACAGATCCTGGCGAGCCGCGATGACGTCATCACGCTGCTCTCGCGGGCGGACCCGGCATCGGCGGAGAGGCTTTCGAATTTGTACGTGGAGTATCGTGCGGCTACTGGCGGAGCGCAGCAGTAATAGAAATTTTGCCCGCGAAAATTCGCGAAAAGAAACGAAAGAAAATACATCCACAGATGAACACAGATAAACACAGATGATGAATTTATCTTCTTTATCCGTGTGCATCTGTGTTCATCTGTGGACGATCGCTTTTTGAGTTCGTTCGCGGGCAAAATTTAAATAGAAAACCGCGGCGGACCTGCCAGAACCGCCGCGGTTTTACCTTCCCCTTGTTCGTTCTACTTACTTCAGACTAGTACCTGCGAACCTTGTAGTAGCGGGTCTTCTTCGGGTTCAGCTTGTAGGTGTACAGAGCGGAACCGCCTCCACCTGCTGCCGCTCCGATCAGAGCGCCCTTTTTACCGCCGACCAGGCCGCCGATGATCGCTCCAGCCGCGGTTCCCACACCAATGTTGATGAGGTTGCGGTGCTTGCGATATACGCTGGGCTTTTTGTTGGTGCGCGTCGTATAGGTCCTGCCGTTCGTGGTGTACGTCTTGACGTAGCGCCTTTGCGCTTCAGCCGATGTAGCCATGAACGGGATAAGAACCGCTAACATCGCTGTCATTACAAATCCGGTGATTATCTTTTTCATGATCTCTTTCCCCTTGAATATTTTGTGAGAGTGTTTCCTCCCCATTCGCCGTTGTATATGGCAACGGGTGTGCCAGAGTTGTAACGGAAAGTAGAATCAATGATTTACGCAGATGCGAGTGAAAATTCGACAATGCGTCCGGCACGAAATGGTTGGTCGATAGACGGTATCGGCGCACGGTTAGGTGTAAAAGAAAAAACGCCGGCTAGAGGTGCCGGCGTGCGAGTGTTGCGGTGCATTAGAAGATCAATATCTGCGGCGTTTCGGGTTCAGCTTGTAAGTGTAGAGGGCACCGGCTCCGGCTCCGCCGAGAAGGCCGAGGCCCGCACCGCGGCGGCCGCCGATCAGTCCGCCGACCAGGGCACCCGCCCCGGTAGCGATACCGATATTAATTAAATTACGGTGGCGACGATAGAAGCTGGGCCGCTTCTGTGCGGTGTAGCTGTTGACTGCGTAACGCGGGGTGGATCTGCGATAAGTGCGGGTCGCGGCGGACCGGCGCACCTTCCTCCGGCAAGATTGCGCTTCGGCAGTGACGGGCAGGGTCACGGCAAACACGAAGAGCGCGAGCATGACAATAAGAAACTTCTTCATGACGAGTTTCACTTCCTCCTAAATTTTTTCTTGCGGAGAGAGTAATGTGCTAAGTTGTGATTCTGGAGAGAGAAATCAGCCTGAGCGCGAGTGTGGTAGCACTAATATAACGAGCCGATTTCGCGATTGCAAGATGAAGTTCACCAGATATTCAAAATTTCGTGGGTTCGATGTTTCGGGGATCGACCTGGGCGGTTTGATGGACGCTCTTTCGAACCAAATACTCGATTCCGGGTACAACGAAGACTACTGGTGGACGCGGCAGCGGAACGAGCCGGACGACTCACTCGACGCACTCCGGCAGGCGATCTTGCAGGCGTTGCTGGATCAGGAGATCTTGTCCGAACAGGACGCCCGGCAGATGGTGGAGGACAACGGCGGGAAGTTCAGGGGATCGCTGCTGGAGGAGTTGATAAACCAGCTGATCGAGCGCCTGGTCGAGGAAGGTTACCTGAACCTGAAGGAAGTGCCGCAGGAGCAGCGTCGGGAGTTAGGTGAAGGAGGCGGCCAGGGCGAGGTCGATCGGCCTCTGCCGCGGAACATCAAGTTCGAGGTGACGGAGAAGGGGCTGGATTTCCTCGGGTACAAGACGCTTCAGAAAATGCTCGGGAGCCTGGGGAAATCGACGATCGGGCGGCACGAGACGCACCACATGGACACGGGCGTCGAGGCAGCGCTCTCATCGAAGCAATACGAATTCGGCGACACGATCAATCTCGACGTCAATGCGACGCTGATGTCCGCGATAACACGCGAAGGCCTGGGCGTTCCGCTGAATCTGGAATACAAGGACCTGCACGTGCACCAGCAGGATTATAGGTCGTCATGCGCGACCGTGGTGATGCTGGATTGCTCGCACTCGATGATCCTGTACGGCGAGGACAGGTTCACGCCGGCGAAGAAGGTCGCACTGGCGTTGGCCCACCTGATCCGTACTCAGTACCCGGGCGACAGCTTAAAGGTGGTGCTGTTCCACGACAGCGCGGAGGAACTGCCTATTGCGAAGCTTGCGACCACGCAGGTCGGGCCGTATCACACGAACACGGCTGAGGGGCTGAAACTCGCCCGCCGGATCCTCACCGCGCAGGCGAAGGACATGAAACAGATCGTGATGGTGACGGACGGTAAGCCGACCGCCGTTTTCGTCGAGCCCACGAACGCGGCGTATTTCAGCTACCGCCGGCACTCGAAGAGCACGAAGACCGATCAGCGGTTGCTCTACAAGAACTCAATGGGGAACGACCCGTTCGTGATGGCGGAGACGTTCAAGGAAGTGCAGGCGTGCCGGAAGTCGAACATCATGATCAACACGTTCATGCTCGCGAGCGATTCGTACCTGGTCGATTTCGTGAAGCGGATGACCGCTATGACCCGCGGGAAGGCTTACTTCGCGAATCCGCAAAACCTGACCCAATTCGTACTGATGGACTTCCTGAAACGGCGGACGACCCGTTCGTAAGGATTTTGACTCTCGCGCGTCTCAACTGCGTCTCAACTGCGTCTCGATCGCGTCTCATTTGCGTCTCACTTTGACTGATCTATGATAATTGAGACGAGTGGGACCGGAAGTGTCATCCACGGCATCATCGCCGGCCGGACCCGCGATCACTCAATCGTTCACCCAGCCCATAATCCAGGGCATTACATAGTTATTTCCGGGCCAAAATCGCCCGTGTTACACTTCCACCCAAATGCTCAAAAGAGAGATAAACGACCCCGTCTGGATCTTCGACCTGGAGTGGGTGCCGGACGCCGCCGGTGCCGTGCGCCTCTATGATCTGCCGCCGGAAACGACCGAACTGGAGGCGATGCAGCGGCTGTGGTCGGAGACGAAAGGTTTCGACCCGGTCGAGTGCCCGCGCCCGTTCGTGAAATACGCTCTTTCGCGGGTCGTTTCGATCGCGTTCCTCTCGCGGCGGGTGGTTTATGTGGACGGAGTCCGCAAGACCGAGTTCGGGCTGCACTCGCTGCCGAAACTGCCCGCGGGCGGCGAGGTCCCGACGGAGGCGGAGATCATCAGCCAGTTCCTGCACTGGGTCGGGATAAGGGAGCCGCAGCTCGTTGGGTTCAACTCGCTGGATTCCGACTTGCAGGTGCTGATCCAAAGGAGCGTTATAAACGAAGTGAGGGCCGAGTCGTTCTGCAAACGTCCGGACAAGCCCTGGAACGGGCGGGATTACTTCGATTCTAAGAACAGCGAATGGCACCTCGACCTGATCCAGCGCTTTTCGTATGGGGCGATGAAACCGAAACTGAACGAAATGGCGAGGTTGAGCGGCTTCCCGGGGAAGATCGACGCGAAAGGCGACGACGTGGTCGATATGTGGCTGGACGGGCGAATGCAGGAGATCGTCGAATACAACCAGATCGACACGCTGAATACCTATCTGCTTTGGATGCGCGTCGCCAACTTCACATGCAAGATCCGCGACGACCATTACATCGAAGAGCAGGACGATTTCCGCGAGTTTCTCGAATCCGAGGCCGAGAAACCGACCGGCGGGCATATCCAGAGATTCTTGGATGTGTGGGACTCGATCGTGTAGCTCAAATTAACGCGTCTGTCGAAAGATTGAACCTTTCGGCTAGCCGTTTCGCCTGGGTCTTACTTATCTCTCGATGGCCGTTCAGCACCTTCGAAACGGCCGCTTGGGAACCGAATACGTCTTCCAAGTCGCTCTGTTTCAGACCGTTTTGATCCATTAGGAAACGAAGGACCTCCGACGGGGAGGCATCGCGTTCGGGTGCGAGGGTTTGACGTTCGTAATCCTCGAGCAGGTTGGCAAGGAGTGCGAGCAGACGGGATTCCTCGGGGGATAGGCGTTCCTCACCCTTATTCAGCAGACCGTTGAAGATCGATTCGATCCGGTCGTATTCCTTCCTGCTGGTGATGACGCCGGGGAGCGTATTAGCGAGAAGTTCCCCGTAAGCTCTCGGGTTGTAGGTTTTCGAGGCCATATTTAATCGCAATCTTGCTTCCACCTGTCGCGATCGTATTGGGGATGAGTAAGCACCGCTCTGATGAAAACCACTTTTATGCCGTATGCGACCTTTGCAATGATCCGATAGCGATTGCCACCAACATCAAATATCGTGCAATTGCAGTAAACGTCGCTGTGGTTGAATGTGCCGCGGACTTCTGAAAAATTCTTCCAATCGGCTCGACGGACCACCGAACTCCATTCACGCATCGCCTTTTCGCGGCGCGAACGTTCAGCCCCATCTGCGGCGTCGCAAAATTCTCTTAGTTTGCGTTCGGTGATTATCCGCATTCGGGACGCAAGAAGTATGTCAAAATGCCATATCGGTTGTCAAGTCGGAATATGTCAAAATGGAATGTATGAGGGTTTCGGTCGGTAAGTTTTCGCAATCGCGCGGCCATTGTTGCACGGGCGCGCAATCCGTGAAAAAATCAGCTTGAAATGAAAATCGCGAAGATCGTGAGTTCCAATTCGCATATCGCGTACATCGCCCGGGTGCTCGAGGAGCGTGATGGGGTCGGGGTGCCGACGGCGGAAGATTACGGTTTCGGGAAGTTCGTGCGGATGCAGTGCGACGCGGAGCGGGTGGTCGGGATCATCTTTGATTCGCGATTGGTGAACCCGGAATACTCTTTCATGACGCCGCGGATCCCAGATTCGCCTGCGATGGGCGATTTGAACCGCGATCTGGTGAAAGAGCAGAAGGCACTCGTTTGGATATTACTGCTCGGATCGATCGTTGACGGCGTGCCGGAACAGCGAATGCCGCACCGCGTCGTGCCTGCCGGGTGCATGGTCGAGACGATGGGGACGGACGAGATCGTGCAATTCCACAAGGACGGCGGGGATACGATGCGGATGCATTATTTCCCGAACCTTATGGCACAGAGCGGCTCGCTCGCTATCCCGCTGGCGAAAACGATAATCGAACAACTCTCGCCGCACTGCACGGACGGCGACCGGCAGAGACTCGAGGTGATGGCGAATTCGCTGTCGTGGAAGCACACTTTTGGCGATATCAGGTTTTGAGTCTCGCCCGTGGCGAGACTTGTTTTCGATCGATGTTTCTTATTTTCTTCTTTCGTGGTTAAGAATTCTTAACCACGAAAGAAGAAAATAAGAAACAAAGCAATAAGAAGCAAAAGCCAAGGGGCAGGTTACGTTTCCTTTACTTACCATTCCTCGTGAGAGCATGATCCAATTCGGGAAAATATACACCGAGAATTGTGTAGAGACGTTAGGGCGGATGCCGGATGGGTTCGTCGATATGACGATCACGAGCCCGCCTTACGACGACCTTCGCGATTACAACGGATACCATTTCCCGGTGGAGGAGATCGCGGGGGGGCTGTTCGCGAAGACGAAGCCGGGCGGCGTAGTGATCTGGGTCGTGGGGGACAGGACGTACAACGGGAGCGAGAGCTTGTCGAGTTTCTCGCACGCGTTCGCGTTTCGCGAAGCGGGGTTCCGCGTGCACGATACGATGATCTACGCGAAAAACAACCCGATCCCAAGCGATTGCGGGAAGCGGTACCGGCAATGCTTCGAGTACATGTTCTGCTTCTCGAAAGGGACCCCGAAGACGTTCAACCCGCTGACGGAGCCGACGAAATCCGCCGGGCAGAAGATCAAGGCGTTCCGGATCACCGGGACGGGCCGCGGGAACGTCCCCGAAGAGGACATCGGCCGCGAGATCAAGAACGAGCGGAAACTGAGCAATATTTTCTCTTACAACGTCGGAACGTCCTCGGCTCGTGATAAGATCGCGTTCGAGCACCCGGCGATATTCCCAGAACAGCTCGTCGAGGACCAGATACGCACCTGGACGGACGAGGGGGACGTGGTTTACGACTGCTTCATGGGGAGCGGAACGACGGCCAAAGTGGCGGAAGTGCTGGGCAGAAACTGGTTCGGGTCCGAGATCTCGGAAGAATATGTAAAGATCGCCGAGGAGCGGGTGAGGCCGTATATCGCTTCGGCCGAAAAGGCGGCGGTGTAATTACAACTTTTCGCCGTGCGGAAGCGTCTTACGGGAGCGAAATTCGAAAATCTGAACTCTCTCCCCGGGGAATAAGAAAATGAAATTCACCCAATTTGCGTTGATCGCGATCCTTGGATTGGCATCGTTTGCGGTAGCCCAGCCTAGGGCGATAGATAAAACACCGACCCCTTCGAAGGTGAAACCGGCACCGGCCAGTTTTACGGCGAAATACGAGGGCGGCGTTTTTGGTTTCGATAAGAAGGAAGACGGCACGCTGAAGTTCGACGATGTGAATGAGCGGCTGGTCTTCTTCGGCGAGGATGGAAAAGAGAAGTTCGGGATCCCTTACGATGCTTTGTTGATCGTATCGCCGAGCGAAAAGAGCGTGACCTCTACGGCGGGGAACGTGATCAAGTACATACCGCTGCCGGGCGCGGGCCTCGCGGGGCTGATCAAGGAGAAGAAGCGTTACCTGGTGGTGCAATTCGACGATCAGGACGTTGAGGCGAAGGGGACGACGAGCTTTAAGCTGGACAATAAAGACCTGCTCGAATCCGCCGTGCACGCCCTGGGGAATAAGGCGAAAATGCGGCAGCGAGGCGAGGCTTATATCAGGGCAAAGAGGCAGGCGGTCGATGATGACCTATGATAGGCCTTGTACGCCGTTTCGTAGATAAAGGAAATTCCCTGCGGATCTGATCGGATCGGCAGGGAATTTTTGATTTGTCTTCCTCAGATGAAATCGGGTCGATCGCCGAACACGGCCGCGAGCCGGAGAAAGCGGCAATTGAAGCCGGCTGTGTTTGAGAAAGCGATAAATTGCCGGCTATTGCTCCGGAATAAGTGAGAGGTGATAGGTGCTAAGTGATATTAAGATCCGAAATCTAAAATTTGAGATTTGAGATCTGGCTGCGCAGCCTCTTCAAAAACCAAAAACCAAAAACCAAAAACCAAAAACCAAAAACCAAAAACCAAAAACCAGAGTCTCAGTTTCAGTTCACATCACCGAAGCGGTGCTGGAGGATCGAGGTTATCGCAATGGCGGCGGTGTCGGCTTTCATAATGCGGCCGCCGAAGGTGATCGAACGGATTCCTGCGGCGGCAGCTTTTTCCAGTTCGGCGTCTTCCCAGCCGCCTTCGGGGCCGATGAAGGCGAGGATGCGGGTGGAGCCAGAAACGGAATCGAAGCTTTCGCCATCGCGTTCGGAGAAATGGATGCGGGTCAGATCCGGATCATTCGTTTCGTCCAGAAGTCTAGAGTATTCGGTAACGTCAGCGACGTGCATCAGTTTCGCCCGGCCGCATTGTTTGGTCGCTTCCATCGCGATGCGGCGCCAGCGGTCGGCGCGTTTGGCGGCGTCGCCGACCTTCACGTCGCAGCGGGCGGAGGTCATCGGGATGAACCGGTTCACGCCGAGCTCGACGGCTTTTTGCACCACGAGGTCGAGCTTGTCGCCTTTCAACAAGACTGAGGCGATGGTGAGATCAAGAGAGGATTCGGGTGATGAAGGCGTGACCTCTTCGTTAACTTTCAGCACGCTTCGGCGTTTCTCGATCGATTCGACGGTGCAGGCGAATTCCTTGCCCTCGCCGTCGAAGACGTGGGCGGTGTCGCCGATCTTGAGACGGAGCACATCGCGGAGGTGGCGGGTTTCGTCTTCGTCGAGCGCGACGGTGCTGGCGGAGAAATTAGATGGGGGTGAGTAGAAGCGTCGAATGGTCATAACGTGATCAGGCAGCCCGACTGGTACAGGGGCACCCTCGCCACCGCTCGGGTTTCCGCCTTTAAAGGTCGCCGAAGGTGTCTCGAAATTCTTTCGATCGTTTACGCAATGATAGCCAGCTTTCGAATACGTCGGGGGTTTGCAGCCAGACGGTAAGCCACTGAGCGATCTCCTGGTCTTCGGGTGTTTTCTTCAATTCCTTCTTCGCCAAGATGGTGTGTTCGCGGACCTGGCGGAGGCCCTCTTTGTCCTTTTCGGAGGTGAATTTCTTTCTTAAATTTTCGAGCCTTCGGATCGACGCGAGTGCGGACGAAAGGGAACCGAGCTTCATTATGTTGCGGAACTCAGCGGTGTAGGGCTTCTCTTCGTAGCGTTCGACGAAGAGGTTCATTATCTCGGAATGGCGGAGTTCGGCACCCTCGTCAGCGAGCAGCCGGGCGATGAGCATCGGGGATTCGACGGCGGACGGCCCGAAGACGTCGCGGACGACCTCTTCGACGGAGCGGACCTCTTCTGCCCCGACCGATTCGCAATCGAGCTTTTCCCAAACCTCGATGATGAGGTCTCGCTTGTTCTTCGCCTGCCAGGTCATTTGCCGGAGAGCCGCTCGATGATCTCGGTGGAGGAGTGGTCCTTCGGGTCGCCGACTATCGCGACGGTGCCGCCGTATGAGCGGACGACCTCGCGTTCGGGGACGGTGTCGACGGTGTAATCGGTGCCCTTGGCGTGGAAATCGGGCTTGAGGGCGAGCAGCAGTTCCTCGACCGTGGGCTCATCGAAAACGGTAACGAAGTCGACGCACTTGAGCGCCGCGACGATCTCGGCGCGTTCTTTCTCGGGCGTAAAGGGTCGGTCCTCACCTTTGAGTTCACGTGCCTGACGATCGGAATTGATCGCGACGACTAGCACGTCGCCCAAGGCAGCGGCTCCTTCGAGGTAGCGGAGGTGCCCGACGTGGAATAGGTCGAAACAGCCGTTGGCGAAGACGATCGCTGCCCCTTCGGCGCGGAGTTCGTTGACGCGCCGTACGAGTTCTTCTCTATCCAATATCGGTGCGGCGAGCGATCTCATATGGCTTGTTTAGCGGCGGCATCGGCAGCCGAGTCGCTGACAGACGCGAGCAGTTCTTCCGGAGTGGCTGTAGCCGTGCCGCGTTTCATCACGACGATCCCGCCGGCGTGATTCGCGATCGATGCAGCTTCAGCGTAACTCAGACCAGCGGCGAGGCCGAGTGCGTAGGCCGCGATCACCGTATCACCGGCCCCAGTGACATCCACGGGGGTAGTCGAGCCGACGGCTTCGATGCTTAGCGGATCACGGCCGGACTCGACGAGCAGCATTCCTTTATTTCCGCGGGTGACGAGGAGGGCCTCGAGTTCGAGTCGGCGGCGGAGCGATTCGCAATCCGCGTCGGTGAAGCCGGGGCCGAGGATGTGCTCCACCTCGTCCTGGTTCGGGGTCGCCGTGGATGCTCCCGCGAACGCTTCAAGCCGGAAACGTGAATCGGCGACGATAGGGATGTTCCGTTCTTCAGCGATGCGTTTCGCGGCCTCGAAAAGTCCCGGGGAGACGGCACCGTAGCCGTAATCGGAGATGATGATGGCTTCGGCGGTTTCGGCGGCGTCTTCTAGTGAAGCGACGAGCTGCGATTCGACGCGTGCGACGTCGGGCAGTTCGCCTTCGTAATCTATACGGATGACCTGCTGGCGGGCGGCGTATTGCTGGCCGGCCAGGACGCGGACCTTTGTGGTGGTCTGGGCTCCGTCGACCCTAAGAACGCGATCGCAGTTCACGCTTCGTTCGGAAAGGGCGGAGCGGAGGAGTTGGCCGTTCGCGTCGGCACCGGTGAAGCCGATGACGATCGGGGTGCCGCCGAGCGAGGCTATGTTCGCCGCGGCGTTGGCGGCCCCGCCGGGGCGGGTCTCGGTGGCGTCGTGCCGCATTATGAAGACCGGGGCCTCGCGGGAGACGCGGCTGATCGTGCCTTCGAGGAACTGGTCGGCGACCAAATCGCCGGCTATCAGGACCTTGCGTCCGCGAAATGAATCCAGAATTGCCTTGGAGGGTCGGAGCATCTCTTACAAACAAAAGGTATTACAACGCGCCGGAAAAAGAAAAAGGGGCGGAGGGTAAAGATCCCCCGCCCCGTTCGCGAAAGTTCATCTGAACGATCAGTGGGTGTCGTAACCGGCAATCGGTTCGTCGGTGCTGTTGCCCCACCCGACCGCCTTCGTTACGCCGTTGGAGCTGTTAAGGTTGTAGAAGGCTCCTGTGGTGGTCCGCCAGACAGCGATGTCGGTGCGGCCGTCGCCGTCGTAGTCGTTCTGCACGACCACGTCGGTTCCGGATATGCCGTACCCAACGGCCCAGATGTCGAAGAAGGTACTGGAACTGCGGAGGATGTACCATGCCAGCGGGGAGTCCGGGGTCGGACCTTCACGCACGACGGCGATGTCCGTACGGCCGTCACCATCGTAATCACCGGGGACGAACACGTCGGTGCTGATCCCGTAGGTGAACGCCTTTCCACCCTCCTTGGAGGCAAAGATGTACCACGCGAGGGGGGAGTCCGCAGTCGCACCGGTACGCTGAACGGCGATATCGAATTTGCCGTCACCGTCGAAATCGCCAGGTGCTACGAAATCGGTTGCACTGCCCCACAGATAAACAGCGGCGCCGTTATCGGAGGAGCGGTAGATGTACCAAAGCATCTCGCCGTTGGTGCGGCGAGCGACGGCGTAGTCGGTCTTACCGTCGCCGTCGTAATCGCGTGCCACCGGTTCGTCACCAGCAGCTCCCCACACGAAGCCGGTGATCGTGCTATTGGAACTTCTAAGCACGTACCAAACGCCGTTGGTCTCCCGCCAAACGGCGATGTCACCCCGGTTGTCACCGTCGAAGTCCCCGGGGGTCAAGAAGTCGGTACTCGCGGCACCCCATTCCTGGCCCGTGATGGAACCGCCCGAACCCAGGATCCACCAGGTATTGGTAGAGGGACGGAAGATCGACCAGTCGGCCTTGCCGTCGCCGTCAAAATCCAACGCCTTACGGAGGGTAACCTGAGCGTTAAGGGGAGCCGCGAGCAAAAGGGCAAGCACGAAAACGACACAATGCTTGCCGATCAGAATGTGAAATCGAGTCATTAGTAAGTACCTTTTAGTTTGACGCCAGTTGCGGTGGAAGCGACATCGAATGATAGAACACGCCGCCAACAGAAATGATACCCGCAAACGCGAGCCGAAATCAATGGGATTCGCCCTTCGGTGGGTATTTTACCCGCAGAAACCCCCGCGTTTTCGGTATTAGACGCATAAAAATTAAATATAGTTGGAAAGGGGGCTAAATTCCCGATCAATTAGCGAAGCCCCGAGTTTGGTTTACGGTGATGGTTTTGCCCGCGATCGTGAGCGTCGTCGAGCGGTGGACGAGCGGGTTGACCCGGATCCAGAACCCGACCTGACCACTGCCGGAACCGGCGTCGCTATTAACTTGCACCCAGCGAGCGTTGCTTTTCACGGCGAAATCGCAATTCTGAGGAGCAGTGACGCCGACGGTGTAATAGCCGCCCTTCATCCTAGCGGAGATCGTTGTTGCGGGGACGTCGAACGTGCAGACGGTGCGGTTTTGCAGGGCACGGGCGACGTTGAGCCGGCCGGCGGAACGGATCGGTGTGGGGGCCCAGTTCTGCTCGACGGTGGTGCCGAGGCTCGCGAACGTGTCGACGGTGTTCATCAGCGTCGCCTTGATGGAAGCTGGCGAAAGGGACGGGTCGAACGCAGCGAGGAGCGCGGCGGCTCCGGTAACGTGCGGGGTGGCCATCGAAGTGCCGCTCATTGTCCCGTAGGAACTGTCACTCGCGAAGGTGGTGCTGAGCACGCCGGAGCCCGGAGCGGCGAGATCGACGGAGCCGGGGCCGTAGGCCGAGAATCCGGAACGCAGGTCCGTTGAGGTGGACGAAGCGACGGAGATGACGCTCGGCGAGGTGTAGGTGGCAGGGTAGTTCGGCGTCGAGGAGGTGTCGTTATTCTGGTTGTTGTTACCGGCGGCGAAGACGTTTAGGATGCCGGCGTCGCCCAGGGTGTCAATCGCCTCTTTGGTGGCGTAATCGATGCCGCACTGCTCATCGCAGCCGGCGTAGCTGTTGTTGGTGACGCGGATGTTGACGCCGCGCTCCTTCATCATGCGGATGTAGTTGTAAGCGTTGATGAGCATCGCGGAGGTCGAATCCTTCCCGCTAGCGCTGAAGATCTTGATCGCCATGATCTTCACGTTCCAACTGACTCCTACAATACCTAAGCCGTTATTGCCGACGGCCCCGATCGTGCCGCCGGTGTGGGTGCCGTGGCCGTGCTCATCGAGCGGGTCCGGGTCGTTATAGAAGAAATCGTAACCGTAATAATCGTCGGCGAAGCCGTTGCCGTCGTCGTCGATGCCGTTACCCTGGATCTCGCCCGGGTTCGTCCACATATTCGCGGCGAGGTCCTCGTGGGTGTAGCGCATGCCGGTGTCGATGTTCGCGACCACGACGGACGGGTTGCCGGTGGTGATGTCCCACGCTGCTGGGGCGGAAATCCTCGTCAGACCGTAAAGAGAGGAGTTCGACCACATCGGGTCGTTCGGGGTGGCGGCGAGGTGGTAGTAGAAATTCGGCTGGACAGCTTCGACGTCCGGGTTCGTCTGCAGCTCAGCTATCGCGGACTGCGGGTCCTGGCCTTTCCGGAGCTTGACGCGGACCCAGCCCTGGCCGGCGAGGTTTTCTTGCCTCGCCGCTCCGTGTGCGGCGAGGAGATCGTTCGAACGATTCTTCGAGACGCCTTTTCGAAGCTTGACGAGTACCTCGCCCTGGACGAACGGTCGGCCGCGTTCCTGAGATGAGGCGGTTGTAAGGGCTAAGAACCCAACGAAAACGAACAAAGCCGCAGATCTCGAGAGCAGAGGCAGAACATGAGGAAGCATCGCACGATTATACGGGCGAAAGCGATCTCGATTCAATAAAAAAGGGGATCAAGGGAAAGGAGTGGGGCGGCTAGAGGGATTCGAACCCTCGACATCCTGAACCACAATCAGGCGCTCTAACCGCTGAACTATAGCCGCCACGGTTGATATTGGAAATTATGAGGGCGCGAGGCGGATTTGTAAACCCGACAAGTAGACCACATAAATTCGAAAAATTTTTCGCCCCCGGCAGGACTCGAACCTGCGACCCACAGCTTAGCGTACCTCACTCGGTTTCCCGAGCCTCACTTCTTGCCCAAGAGATGAGTTGACGGTCTGGACTATATCTTAGACGTCTCAGTCTGAGTGCGTGTAGTCTCTACGGAACCCTTGTGAAATCGTCAGCCAAATTGATTCCTATCGACTGATTATTCTTCGGAGCCTCGATCCTGATCGTGAAATAGGTTTGAACTGTCTTCGGGTCAAAGTAATAACACTTATCAGTGTCAGGGCAATAGACACAAAACAGATCTACCTGATCCTTATCGAGCAAACGAGGATGTGAACCGTTTCGATCCGTCCACCAATTGTGTAGCCGAACTTGAACCGATCCATTCACCGCTCGCCGGTATTTGACCTGCATCCTAATGAACCTAGTTCCGTCGTATGCAACAAGGTCAAACGGCGCATGTTCAGTGGTCGGGAAAAGAACGATAAATCCTTTTTCCACCAAATCGCAGTGCGCTTTCGCGACTCCTAAG
>JAEZJR010000236.1 GCA_023415725.1 Acidobacteriota bacterium | reverse complement strand
AGGATGTCGCGGTTGTGATCCCAGATGGCCTTCCACTGGATGCCGTATTTCTTCGCGATCTTCGAGAGGCTGTCTCCCGATTCGACCGTGTAGGTGTGCATCCCTCCCCCACCGGCCGCGTCGGCCGACGTTGAGATATTGAGGATAAGGTCGCCCGAGCGGAAGTCCGGATCGATGCGGTTGTACTCATCCCAAAGCTGTTGTTTCGCCTCAGCGCTCGGGGCGGTACCGGTCACAATAAGCGTCCCGTTGTTCCCTTCGCTCAGCTCATAAGTTGTGCCGTTCTGGTTGGCAAGCTCAAGAAGCGATTGATACTTTTCCTGTGCTGACATTGTATTTTTCCTCCTTGCTTAGCTGCCCTTCTGGAGCTGGTTCTCGATACCCGTGATGCCCGATTGCTGGATCACCTGGATGCACTGAGCGTACTTGGCGCTCGGCACCGTGCCCGTCACGGTCACCTTGCCGCCGGTTACGGTGACGTTAGCCCCCGTGCAGCCCGCCTTCTTGAGGTCCTCGGTGATCTTCCCTGTCAGAGCCGGATCCGCTGCTGCGGGCGTGGCGACCGGGATCGGTCGAGTCGTGACGTTGTTCGTTACCGACTTGACCCCCTCGACCGTTTTCGCCGAATTCTCCGCCTTCGTTTTCACCGTGATATCGGCGACCTCGCCGGTCAGCGTGGCGACCCCGTCCTTCACCGTGGCCGTTACTCCGGTCACACCGTCGGTCCGCAATTTATCGTTGACGGCCGTCGCGAGATCGGCGTCGCTCTTACCGCAGGCCGCGGCCATCACGGCCAGGGCGAGCATAAGGATAGTTAAAGATCTTAATTTCATCTTCCCTCCTGAAAATGGTGTTAATAACTGACTATTACTTCCGCCGCCAAATAATACCTGCGGCGTCGGGGCAAGCCGAGCCTGGGCAACTAGGTTGATATCTCCGTGCCCTTATCTTGATGGATACAGAGGGAATTTTCAATATTTATTTTCTATGCCTCAGGAGAAGACCTGATCCGCGATCTGGCGGGCGATCTCGTACGAATTGAATTCCGGGCGGATTATGAAGTGCCAGTCCGCAAGGCAGTAGATGCCTTGCCGCTCGTCGAAAAGCCTTCGGGCGGCGTCTTTGTTCTTCGCGAGCGGGCGTTCTTTGCGGGATCTCGATATGTTCGCCCAGCAATGCTCGAACGATGACTCGAGCCAGACGGTAACAAGCCCGTTCCCGACGATCAGTTCCCTATTCCCCGCTATCGTCCACGTCCCGCCGCCCAGCGAGAGTATCCGGGCCTCCGATTCATTCAGCACCTGGGCCAAATTCGCTGATTCGATCCTGCGGTACGCGGCTTCACCGTCTCCGGTGATGATCTCCGCGATCGACCGGCCTTCGTTCCGTTCGATGTACGAATCGAGATCGACCCTGCCGCACTTCAAAATGGACGAAAGATGCCGGGCGACGCTTGATTTGCCCACGCCCATGAACCCCGTCAATGCTACCCTTCGATGGTTATCCATTCGTGACTGACGAGAGTACATCAAAGAACGCCGGGAACGAAACCGCGGCACATTCCGCCCCGCGGATCTCAGTTTCTCCATCAGCAAACAGCCCCGCCACCGCGAACGCCATCGCGATGCGATGATCGCCGAACGAATCGATAACGGCCCCCTTCAATGACGATCGTCCGACCCGGAGCCCGTCTTCGAATTCCTCCACTTCGGCCCCCATCCTCCGAAGGTTCTCCGCCACCGCGGCGATCCGATCAGATTCCTTAACGCGGAGCTCCCCGGCATCCCTGATCTCGATCCCGCCCTCGATCTGCGTGCCGAAAACCGCAAGGATCGGCACCTCGTCAATAATATTCGCCACGATTTCCCCTTCGACGCGGTTCTCCACGGCACCGAGTCTGCCCTGATGTCTGACCACCAACGTACCGATCGGCTCCCCGCCGGATTCCCGCTCGTCCTCGATTTCGATGCTTGCCCCGAACCGCCGCAGAATATCCAGCACTCCGGTACGGGTGGGATTCAGCCCGGCATTCGGGATCTCGAGCTCCGAGCCCTCAATACATGCCGCAGCGACAAGGAAAAACGCAGCCGAGGATATATCCCCGGGCACCGTGATGTCTTGGGCGAGCAGCCTGTCGTCCCCGGAAACGCTTATCCTCCTGCCGCCCTCCGCCTCTGATACCCGTACATCGACCCCGAATCCTCGGAGCATCCGTTCCGTGTGGTCCCGCGTCGCGACCGGCTCGATGACCGTGGTCTCGCCCTCGGCGAAAAGCCCCGCCAACAGCACGCTAGACTTCAACTGGGCAGAAGCGACCGGGAGCCGGAATTCGATCCGCGTCAGGGGACGTTTCCCCACGATCGTGAGCGGGGCGTGACCGTCCACGTCATCGATGATCGCTCCCATTTCCGATAGTGGCGCGATGATCCGCTTCATCGGTCTCCGGCTAAGTGATTCATCGCCGATCAGCGTCGTTTCGAACGGCTGGCCCGCGAGCATTCCCGAAAGCAGCCGCATCGTAGTCCCGCTGTTGCCGCAGTCCAACGGCGAATCGGCAACCGTTAGGCCGTATTTGCCGCGCCCGGACACGTTCACGTCCGACCCGTTCCGGTCGATCTCGACGCCCAACCCGGCCATGCACGCCAGCGTCGAGGCACAATCCTCGCTCTCGGCGAAATTGGAAATGCGGCTCGTCCCCTCGGCGATCGACGCGAGCATCGCCGCTCGGTGGGAAATGGATTTGTCGCCCGGCAGGTTGATCGTTCCCGTCAGGTTCCTTGCAGGCTGAATGATCATGACCATATTTTAGTGGTTCGGCGGCCCGTTTGTCTTGACAGCCCGCATCGCAAACCTTTAACTTACAATGAATTACTGTTCACAGTGGAAGAAACATTCAAATTGCCCAGCCGCGTCGAGTCGGTTGATATCGCAGCGAGCAGGGCGGACGAGTTCGCAAAGCGTTCAGGTCTTGGGGACGAGTTCGTCTCCTCGATCGATCTGGCCATTCGGGAATCGGTCGCAAACGCCGTAAAGCATGGTAATAAACTCGACGATGCCAAAGAGGTCGAGATCCGGCTGGTCCGCAGCGAGGTCGGATTCGAGATGTTCGTCCGCGATTTCGGCACCGGCTTCGACCCCGATGCTATCCCGGACCCGACAGATCCCGCGAACCTGCTCAAAGAGAGCGGCCGGGGCCTCCTTTTCATGAGGGCGTTCATGGATGTGGTCGAGTGGTCTTCGCCCGCGGGCGGCGGCACGCTCGTCCGAATGGTCAAGCTTCAACAAAGCTGAGGCCCTGCTTGGACAATTTCCCAATAAGTGGACTAAAATCTGCTATCAAATTACTTAACCTAACGAGGAGACAATAATGGCTGATATCACTATTTCTGAACGCCAGGCGGGCGACGTGACCATTCTGGATCTGGAAGGCAAGGTCACGATCGGCGAGGGCAGCGTGGCCCTCCGCAGCGCCATTCGGCGTCTTTTGGGCGAAGGCAAGACGAAGATCCTCCTTAACCTTGGCTCCGTCGGGTACATCGATTCGAGCGGCATCGGCGAGCTCGTCTCCAGCTTCACGGCCGTTAATAAGGAAGGCGGCACCCTTAAGCTTCTCAACCTGACCCAGAAGATCCAGGACCTTTTGGCGATCACCAAGCTGCTCACCGTGTTCGACACGTTCGACGATGAGGCGTCCGCCCTCAGCAGCTTTAATTAAGCAATTGAAGAACTTAGGTCAAAGGATAAGGAGGCGTTTTACTTTCTTATCCTTTAGTCGTTTATGACGGTGCATCCCCTTCGATGGATTTTTCATCCTTGAATGAAGGTTTTCCACCGCTATCGATCAATGAAGACAGTATCAGCACTTATTTTCGCAGCCGTTCTTTCGCTGTCGGCATTCGCCCAGGCCCCGTCGGCCAGCATCGACCTTTCGAACTACGGTGTCCGGGTCGAACCGGACAAGCGCCTAATGGTCGTGATGGCGACGCTCGAGGCGGCCCGCACCACCAACAATAAGGGCGAGTCCGTCCCCGTGATCAACACACCGCTCTCCGAGCAGGGGAAGAAGTTCCGGGACCTCCTCAACAGCGACCTGATGGCCCTCAATGACGACCTGCGGCAGAAGATCACCGCCTTCGTCACCCAGCACAAGAAACGGTACCCGAACAGATCCGACGCGGAACTGGTGGCGTCCTTCGTCTCCATGTCGTACGCCCTGACCCCCGTTCCGGAACTTGCCGACCCGATCGTCACCTCCGACCTTCCGGGCAGCCTGCTGGACGTGCTCGATTTCGCACCATTGGTCCGCGAATTTTACCGCCGATCCAGCTTCTCGGGGAATTTGCCCGAATACACCAAGCTCTACCAGTCGGCCTCGGATACGAAACTCAAAGCGTCGACGCGTGAGATGATCGGCGAGCTCCTCAATTACCTCCACA
>JAEZJR010000193.1 GCA_023415725.1 Acidobacteriota bacterium | reverse complement strand
CTTGTTCACCCTGCTTGTTAAAAGTTGAACCGAGCCGACAACTGGATCTGCCGCGGCCCACCAAACCCGAGCAATCCACCGAGCTGGTTACCCACGGTCGAGGTACTGCGGCCGAAGAATGCGGTCGGAACGAGCGAGTTGCTGTCGCCCGGAACGAGGCCGCCCGACGGATCGGCAAAATTCGCCCTGTTGAACAGGTTGAAGATCTCCATTCGAAGCTGGAGCGAGGTGTTCTCCGTGATCCGGGTGTTCTTACCGATCGAGAAGTCGATCTGCGCGAACCCGGGGCCACGAAGGATGTTGCGGCCCGCGTTGCCGAAGACGCCCGGGCCCGGATCGACGAACGCATCGACGTTGAACTGGCAATTCGGCAGGTTGTAGTTCGGGCAGCGAGTATCGGCTCCCGGAACGAGGTCCGGGCGGAACGAGAATCCGCCAAACACGCCGCCGCTGCGAGTCACGTTCACGGGCAAGCCGCTGCGGATCTGGATGATCGTGTTGACGTTCCATCCGTCGATCAGCCAACCCGGTCCGTCCCCGAACCAATCGCGGAAGCCAAGTTCATAACCTGCGTCCATGTTGAAGTTGTGACGTACGTCTGAATCTGAGCTCGCGCGGTCCGCGTCGATGTTGTTCGGGTCCTGATAATCCTTGAAAAACCCGGCGACGTTGTCGATCGCATGACTCCAGGTATAGTTCGCGTTGAACCGCAGCCCCTTCGACAGGTTGCGGCGGAGGTTCACCTGCATCGCGTGGTAGTTCGATTCAGGATAGCCGCCAACGACGAAGATGTCACCGAATGCATCGGAGAGCGGGCGGCTGCTGTCCACCGGATCACGGCGGTTGATGTTACGCGGGCTGACGACGCCGTCCGTAAGAATGTGCGTGACGTGGTTGCCGACGTAACCGACGGTCAATACACCGACGCCAAGGTCCTGCTGGACGTTAAGCGACCAGTGCTGGGCCATCGCCGTCTGCAGGTCCCTTTCGATCGCGTAGGCAGCCGGAACCGCGCACGCGTAAGATGCCGGATCGACCGGATACTGCGGGAAAATGCCGCAAACGAACAGAGCCGTGAAAAGGTCGACCGATTCAGTCGGATACGTGTTCGCGTGCGGTGATCCGAAGCTCGCAGGCAGTTCGCGGTTGTAGAAGATGCCGTAACCGCCGCGAAGGACCGTCTTTGCATTACCGAAAACATCGAACGCGAAGCCGACGCGCGGTCCCCAATTGTTCGTGTCAGCGTTGTGGATCTTTTCGCCCTGCGGCGTGAAGGTCAGCGTGTTGAGGTCGAAGTTCTGCAAGCGACCTTTTTTCTCACGGCTCACGGTGCTGACGTCGTAACGCAGCCCCAAGTTTAGGGTCAGCCGCGGATGAGCCTTCCAGTCGTCCTGGAAGAAGAACGAGAAGTTCTCGTTCGCGTATTCAAGTTCGGGGTGTCCTTGACGAGAAACGACGAACGGGACGTTATCGCGGAAATCGTTCAGACCGAAGAACGTGAGCGTCTCCTGTACCTTGGATTCGGCGGTGCGGCGGTTCAGCCGGATCTCTCCGCCTGCCTTCAGGGAATGATCACCCTTCACGAAGCTCAAAGTATCGAGGAAGTGATAGACGATGCCCGTGCGCTTCTGGTCGAACTGGGCGGGTCCCGGCACGGCAAGGGCCTGGTCGACGAATGAGAGGTCGAATCGCGGAAGCGTCGACGGCCCCGCACTTACGTTCGTGTAATTGTGGTTGATACCGAAGGCGAACTCGTTGACCGCCGTCGGAGACAGCGTGAAGTTGTGCGAAGCCTTAAAGAGCTGCACCCGAAGGTCCGCCGGGGCGATCTGGTCCGTGGCGACGCCATACGGAACATCCGTTGTCGAATCGTTGATGTTGTAACGGAATGAGAACTGGCTTCGTTCGCCTTGGAGCCAGTCGATCTTCACCGAACCGGTGTCTTCGCGGAGATCACCGTCGCGTTGTGCGGAATAGATGCCGCGGTCCGGATCGGGCGTATTGCTGCCCGTCGGAATGAACGGAGCATTCGGGAGCGGGAGGGTTTGAAGTACGGGAGCGATCGCGGGAGCAAACGTGGCTCTGAAAGCCGGCGTCGGAACCAGCGAAGTGAACAGGATGCCGCGCGTTTGTCGCACGCCCTCGTAGTTCGTAAAGAAGAAAAGGCTGTCGCGCTTGATCGGTCCGCTGATGTTGCCGCCGAACTGGTTCAGGCGAAACTTTTGCTTTCCGGCAAAGTAATCATCCGCATCGAGAGCTTCATTGCGGAAGAACTCGAACAAGCTGCCGTGGAAGTTATTCGTACCGGATTTCGTGATCGGGTTGATCACCGCGCCGATCGCCTGCCCGTACTGCGCCGAGTAGTTCTGCTCGAGCACCTGCACTTCCTGGATGCTGTCCATGCTGACGCGATTGACGCGAGATTCAACGCGGCCTAGCACGTTCGACGTTCCGTTCACGTCAACGCGGCCGGCGTCGATGCCGTCGACCAGCACGCTAGTGCCGCCGAAGGTGGAAGGGATGCCGTTGATGCTCGTCTGGAACTGGTTCGTGGTCTGGACGGAGCCGGGCACTGTGGCGAGCAACTGCGTGAAGTCGCGGCCGTTGACCGGGTTGTCCTGGATCCGTTCGGTGGTGACGGTGTCGCCGATCGTCGGGGTCTCCGTGTCGACCCGTGTCTGGTTGACCACCTCGACGACCGCTTCGACGCCGGAGACGCCGAGAGCTATGTCCGCGCGGGCCTTTTCGCCCACGGCGAGCCGCAGGTCTTTGACCGCGGTCGGCCTGAAGCCGGTGCCGGTCGCTTCGACCGTGTAGACGCCGGTGGATAGGGAAGGCACCTCGTAACGGCCTTCATCGTCCGCCTGCACGGTACGTTTCTCATTCGTACCTTGATTGGTAGCGGTCACGGTGGCGTTCGGCACGACGGCGCCCGTCGGGTCGGTAACGACACCGGTGATCGAACCCGTGTTCGACTGAGCAAACACGGAAATTGACATGACAAATGCGATGGTCAGGAGAGAAACCGCTCGCATAAATTTATTTACTACACTTAGATTCATTGGATCCTCCAATATTATGTCGAACTGCTTCCCCCTTACACTTTGGTGCAATCGCTCTGCCTGGGAATGGCAGCGATCGCGTTGAGATCGGGCGTCCAAACGCCGTCGATCTTCGGATAGAACTTCTCGAGATTGTCCGCCGTCATCGAGACGGTGGGCGTCACGTCGCGTTCCGAAACTTCTTGTCCGTCGTAGAGTTTTACTACGCCGTCGATGCAGCGGAGCCCCACGTATTCCGGGAACATCGCCTGGCTCACCTTTAGTGCCTCGCGGCGCATCATCCATTCCTTTTCGTGCTCGCCGGAAAGGCCGAAGCCCGCGACCGTGACCGTGTTCGGATCGAACCCGGCATCGAGGTAGCCTTTATAGGCACCCTGCGCGGTCTCGTCGTCCATCGCGAAGATCACGTCGACGTCGCCCTTCTCAGCAAGCGTTTCCTTGGCGATCTTCTGGGCGATCGACGGGGTCGCTTCGCCGTTGATCGATGCAGTGACGATTGCGTCGGGCTGAACGCTCCTCACGCCATCGACAAATCCTTCGCTTCGCAG
>JAEZJR010000168.1 GCA_023415725.1 Acidobacteriota bacterium | reverse complement strand
GGTGCTCGCTTTGGGGTTATTGACCGGTTCGCCGCTCTTAATATTCGAGTCTTTAGCTCCTTTGCGCCCGAGGGTGGACTTTATTTCGTCATCGTTCCCGACGGCCATCGACTTCTTCGCCGAGCTCGGGAGGCTGAAGATCGGAGCGTTCGCGTTCCCGAAACCGAAATCGGAGGCAGGATTCTGGTCGTTGTCCATGGCCGCCGAATCCTTCTTGACAAGCGGGGTGACCTTCGACATCAACTGCGAGTAGGTGAGCTTGTTGCTGCCGGGTTCGTTTAGTACCTGTGCGAGGGTGATCGTGAACAAACCGCCGAATGCGCCGGCTTTTCGAACGTCGAGGGCGTATTCGTTGTCCTGCGCGGCGGACAGCACGATATATCTGCCCGGCTCCGGCGGGGCGACCTTACCCGCACGCTGATTCGCGGGGGTGTCGAAATCGATATCGCTGAACGCCTTGACGCCGTAGATGTCCTTGAGCGTGGTCATCTTCCTGACGGCATCGGTCTCGCCCGCGGCTCGGCCCACCGAGCCCGAGTGGCAGCTGTCCGACAAGAACACGACAGACGCGCCTCTTCTGGTGATGTCGCCAAGGATCTCGTACAGTTCGTCGTCAAGGATCAGATTCCCCCACGAAAGCCCGCTCGTTTTGGCCAGCGCGTCGACGGGTACGATCGCGGAATCGTATGTGCCTTTCGGATATACGACCTCCACTTCTCCCTTCTCGTTCTCCTCTTCCATGTAGATCTCTTTGGTTTCATCGAGAAGAGCAGAATATTTATCGGGGAAAAGCGTTCCATGACCGGAATACGTCATCACGAAAAGATCGCCGTCCTTCGCCTTGGCCTGAAACGCACGAAGATTGCTGAGGATCCCGTTCCGCGTCGCCGCGAGGTCAGTGAGTTTTACGATGTCGGGGCTTGCGAACCCGAACCGCTGCACCAAAATGCCGTTCATCGTATCGACGTCATTCACCGCACCGCGCAGCTTGGAGATGCCGCCCTGGTAGTTGTTGATCCCTACCAACAAAGCATATTTCTTACCCTGTGCCGACGCCACGAACACCGCGGCCCACAGCACCATAGCGGCCATTAACCCGGCCCTAACCAATTGTCTGAACATGTGAAATAGTCTCCTTCAAACCGTTATTTTTTAGAATCTTTATCACTTACGAGAAATGCCGTATCGATCACCACCCAATCGCTCTGCGATGTGAGTGACAAAGCCGAACTCCGAGCCGCGAGGGCGTCCATCTCGAGAAACTCCAGCTGATCGAATCTGATCTTCGACGTGGCGGCAATGATCTTGAACCGGTCCATCCCGAGCGGATAATCGGCGATCATGACGCCGGCTTCATTTATCGAACCGTTCGAGCCTGCCCGGCACCAATTCCGCAGGATCTTTCTGCCGCCGTTTTTGGGGATGAGGATCCCGTCTTTTTCGGGGTCCGTCCTCCCGGGGGCGAACACGTTCACCCCGCCGTTGGGCGTCATATTCAGCAGCGCGAGATAGAGGTCGGTGTCCGAATTGTTCGTCACCTCGAACCAGAAGATATCCTCGACCGCGATTCGAAAGTCCGTCGAATTCGGAACGGTCTCGAATGGGACAGCGTTCTCGGGCTTGAATTCCCCAGCGACGCATTCCGCTTTGCCGACGAGTTTCATCGGCTTCACGATCACTTTTCCGGCGAGAGAGCTTGCCGGGTTGAATATCTTCGCGACCGCCCGCAGCCTCGCGATCTGGGCAAGGATATCCTCTATTTTGCGGTTGGCCGTCGACGGCCACGGAGCAGTGGCGTCGGCCTCGATGCAGAGCCCGTAGAGGGGGACGAAATCGGGGCCGGCGAAGTAGAAAACGTCCCGCTCGGGCGAAAGAAGTTTCGCCGCCGCGATCGACTTCTCCCTGTTGTCGGGATCGGCCGACAGGTTCTCGCACGCGAAATTTGCATGAGCGGACCCTGGGATCTTCGAGGCGACGGACCGATACTTGTCCTTCAACATCGCGACCTGCCAACCAGCTTCGCCTGCCTTCGAAATGCCGGTAACCAGTTCAACTTCAGAGCGTGTGTTCGGCTTGGGAGCGAACGATGTTTCGATCTCGGCGACCTCGGATCTCTCACGTGCCGAGAATTTCTTTTCGTCGAACCTCACGTTCGCCCGCAGCCGTGCCGACTTGATATCCGTCGAAAGAGCGGCGACCTTGTCGTCGGCGCTTATCGGCCTGGTGGAGATGGAAACGGACGCGATCGATTCGGTGCTTCCGACCTGGATGACTGTGCCGCTTGCGATCTTTCGCGCTCCGTTGAAGCGAGCAACCGATTTGTCGTAAACGGAGATGATCGTCCCTTCCTCTAGCCCCTGAAGCGCACCGGCGTTGAGTTTTATCGACTGCGTTTTCGCTTCGGTCGGTTCGCCCGCCTCGGCGATGTGGACGAAATTGTCTTCGCGGCTGCTCAGCCCGCCGAACACGAACCGCTTCCAGTCGCCTTCCAGTTGCGGGGTCTGATTCGGGTTGCGGTTCGCGACGCTCCGACGCACGTTCTGCATCACCTCGCGATAGCTCGTATCGCTCCGTGCGTTGGCGAATTCTTCGAGCAGCGAATGAGTGAGGTTACCCAGAACCACCGGGGTCACGCCCTCCACGCCGCAGCGGTCGATGCAGGTTTCCTTGGCGAGTTCCCCCGCCGACGCCGCGGTGATGACGATGTATTCCTCGCCCGGCGGGAGGAATCCTCCGCTCCCGTTTTGGGCTGGTGTTTTCACCGTGCCGAAACGCTCGACGCGGACCGGCTGGGTCTTGCGAGCCGCGAGTTTCCTGATCCCTTCCTCGATCGGGTCGCGCGTGCCGGAGCCGGAGTGGCAGTTGTCGAATATGTAAACGATGTTGTCGGTGTACTGCTTCAGCTCGCCGGTGAGCAGGTAGATCTCGTCGTCCGTGATGTCGAAGTTCCGCCCCTCGACATCCTGGCTGTCGTACGTGACGAGGGTCTCGTCGAGGTCGTCGTCGTACCGCTCGTCGCCGTCCAGATCGGGCACCTGCGAGCCGTGACCGCTGAACTGGAACATCGCCACCGCGTCCCTCTTTTTCGTCGCCTCGTAATACTTGCGGACGTTCGCGACGAGGTGGTCGCGGTACTTGTCGAAGATGTTCTGCTTGGTACCCTCTGCGTTGGTTAGCGTAACGATATTGCCGGCGGGCACCTTGAACCGCTCCCCCTCGAGCAGCTTGCGCATCTCCGTCACGTCGTTGACCGGCCCGCGGAGCTTCTTCGCGTAGACGTAATCCGAGATCCCCACCTGGAGGACGAACATCGGCGGAGATTCCGGCGCGGCGGATCTAACATACGACGGCCCCGTCAGCGTCAGCACCACCGACGCCGCGATAGAAACCATAATGATCCGCTGAACTATCTTCATACTTCCTTCCACCGTACTCGGCGCGCTTCTATCAACTTCCCTCCAATCCTTAGTGTTGGAACGTTCCGAAACGTTACCGATTGCAGGCAGCTTTCCGAAAGATCTATCTCCAATCTCCGATCAACACGAACGGTGCCCAGAAATAAGGGTGCGTGAACGGGGCGTTCGGGTCGCACTTGAACGTTCCAGCCCCGGAACCGAACTTCTTCGCGCGGCAGCCCTGTGCGTTTCCGCTGGGTTTGACGGTGCCGTCGATGAACGACCTCTGTGCCTTTCGGATCGCTTCCGCTTTGGTCGCACCGCCCACGGCGTACTCTTTATAGAAGGCGATCATGAGATCGCGCGTGGACTCGTCAGCGACCGGCCACAAGGTGGCGAGCACCGACCGGGCACCTTGCCGCTGCGAGACCGCGCCGAAGCCTTCGATCTCGACACCGTTCGATTTAGGCCCGCCCGGCGTCGCGGTGTTGCACGCCGACAAAACTATGAGGTCCACATCGGTGAGCGAGACGTTGCGCAGGTCTTCGACGGTGAACTTCCTCGTGTCGCCGCCGCCGAGGAGAAGGAACGAGTCCTGATCGCTCCCCGGGTTCAAATTGAAATGGCTGGCGATGTGGACTATCGGATACCGGCCGAGAGCGCTCTCGAAGGCGGAAAACGTGAACCGCTCGTTCAGCAATTTGCGGCCGTCAATGATGCCCGTCTTGCACACCGGCTTGACGGACAGGGTGCCGGCCTGCTGATCCTTTACGATGCAGTCGAGTTCGTCCGGCACGGCCGCGAGCGGTGCGAAGCCTTCGGTTTCTTTCGATACGCCGACACCGAGTGCCCGCCTGTCAGACCGGTTAAGGATCGGCATCCCGAGCGTTTCGCGGCTCGCCAGCGTCAGCAATCCGTTTGCGAACCTCTCCGCCAGGTAGCCGCTCTGCTTGTCCCAGAGGGCGGCGGTCGGAATGTATCGGAGCGTTCCGTCGAGGCTCCAGATGATCGTCTCCGCCTTGATGCCCGCCAGGTCGCCTTCGACCGGCTTCACGAGAATGTCGTAGAGTTTTTGCCCGGTCGGCCGCGGATCCACCGACGGGTCGGTGAGGGCCGCACGAAATTGCGCGACGAGCTCGTTGATCTCGGCCGCCGATACATCCACCGTGTGGGCCCGCTGCACGTTCGCCGACGTGAAGATCAGGTTGAGACGCTTCTCGCCGACGATCGTGGAGATGACGGCGGTGCGGTCGGCCTTGATCCTTTGGAGGGTGCTCTTGAGGGAAGAATCGACCTGCACGACGCGCTCATCGCGCTGCCCGAATTGGATCTTCAGTTCGTCCAGGAACTTTTGGAAAGCGGTGGTCGCGTCGGCGAGTGTTTTCTTCAGCTCGTCGTATCTTGCCTGTTTCGGGAAGGCCCCTTCCTCGAAGGTCTTCCTCTCTTGATCGAGTTCTCCGAATTCCTTACCCAGAGCGGCGATCTCGGTCGCGAGCTTTTGGTATCGCGTCACGGCGGCACGCTCGCTATCGGAGAGCGATACGGTTTGGAGGAGGTCCTTTGCGACCTTGTCGTCGCGGCGGACGAAATCGAGAACCTCCTCTTCCTTCAGCATCGCGAGCACCTGCTCCGCTTCGCTTATCCGCCCCTCGGCGACAAGCAGGCCCGCCAGCATCCGATAGACCGGCTCGATGTTGCTCAAATATTTCTCACGGGTGGCCTTGTCGAAGGAGCTCGCGGTGCCTCGCAGCTTTTGATACTCGCCGATGGCCTGTTTCCCGTAGTAGATTCCGAGGCGCGGATTGTTCATCTCGCGCCAGGCCCACATCGTGCTCGCGAGAGCGATCGCCTTGGTGGTTCGGTCGCCGGTGATCTCGAGGATCGGGAGGGCCCGGTACAGATACTCCACCGATCTCGACAGGTCCTTCTTCAATACGAACACCGAGCCGATGTTCATCACGACCTTCGCCTTGAGGTTCAGATCGCCGACCGCGTCAGCTACCTGGCCGGCCTGGTCGTACATCTTCAGAGCCTCGTCGAACGAGCCGTCCATCTCGAAGACCTTCCCGAGATTCATCAGCACCGTCGCAGTCAGCAGCCGGTTGCATTTCTCGGCCGTGCACGAACGCTGCAGAAGTTTGAATGCCTTCACGAGGCTTTCCGCCGCCTTCGGAAGCTCGGTGGGCGCCAGGGCCGGCCGATTGAACATCCGGGCGAAATGCACCATGGCGACGTTGTTGTGGAAGAGGGCCGCGTTGTCGGGGTCCGCGTTCTCGTCCACGAGCTTGAGCGCTTCAGAAAGCTGGGCGAGCGCCTTGTCGTACTCGCCGAGGTCGCTGTAAACCATCGAGGAACTGCTCAAAAGCTGCGCGAGCAGCGTGTTGTCCTTGAGGTCTATCGCGAGCTTGCGAGCGCGATCGAACATCTCGATCGCTTTGCCGAACTCGCCGACCATCTGGTAGACGGCTCCGAGATTGCCCGTCAGGGTGGATATCATCGCGGAGCGGTCGGCCGCGTCAGGCACCGCGGTGCTCATATCGAGCGACTCGCTCCACGCCTTGATCGCCTCGGGCAGTTCGCCGAGGAAACGATGAGCGTTCCCGATGTGACTCAGGCAGTACGCTTGATCCTCCCGGCTCCCCAGTTCGGCGTAGAGCCGTCGGGCCTCGCGAAGTTTTTCGAGGCCGGTGCGGAGCTCCGCGACCTTTTCGATCTCGACCAGACGCCGGCCTTCTTCGAACAATGCATCCGCACGCTGTCGCTTATCGGGCGGCTGTGCGACGAGCCCCTGGAATAACAGAAGTAATATCATCCAAGACGCCGACGCCGCGCGGAGGGAGCCAAATTGTGAGCGTGCATGCTTCATCTCCAGTTCCCTATCAACACGAACGGGGCCCAGAAGTATGGGTGAGTGAACGGGGCGTTCGGGTCGCACTTGAAGGCGGCCGCGTCGCCGGCACCGAACTTCTTCGCCCGGCAGCCGGAGTCCGTTCCGCTCGACTTAACTTTCCCATCTATCATAGCCCTTTGCGCGGCTTGCAGGGCGGCGGATTTGGACATCGACGGGGTCTCCTTTTTGAGCCTGTAGAACTCGCTCATCAGCAGCTGCGTGCCCTCGTCGGCGACGGGCCAGAGGGTCGCGAGCACGCTCTTCGCGCCGTTGTTCAGGGCCATCGCCCCGAAGCCCTCCACCTCGACGCCGTTCGACTTGTTCCCCGAGGTCATCGCGGTGTTGCAGGCGGAAAGGGGCAGAAGCTCGACGCCGTCGAGCCGCGTTTTGCGGAGCCGGTCGAGTGAGAATTTGCGGTCCGCCCCGCCGCCGAGCAGGAGGAAGGATTCCGTCTCGTTCCCTGGGTTCAGGGCGAAGTGCGACGCGATGTGGACGACCGGGGTTTTGCCGAGGCTGTTCTCGAAGCTGTCGAGCGTGAACTCCTCATCCGCGAGCATCAGCCCGTAGAAGACCCCCTTGCGGCCGAACGTGTCGCACAACGCTTTCTTTTTCGCGTCGGCGATCACACTGCACAGCTCGCGCGGGACCGCGGGCAATGCACTGAATTCGCCGGGCACTTCTTTGGACACACCGACCCCGAAGGCTTTCCAGTTTGCGGAGTCGGTTCCTGCCGATGAAAGCTTACTGCGGCTCGCGAGGGTGAGCACGGCATTCTGGTAACGCTCGGCGAGGTACTTCTCGCCGTCCCATAAGGCCGCCATCGGGGCGTAGCGGAGGGCTCCGTCGAGCGACCAGACGATCGTGTCGGTGTTCACGTTAGCGAGGTCCTTTTTAAGTTCGGCGGGGAACAATTTGTCGTATAGGGCCCTGCCGGCGGGCCGAGGGTCGATGCGTGGGTTCGTCAGTGCGTTGCGGAATTCGAGGATGAGCTTGTTCAACTCCTCCGACTTGATCTCGACCGTGTGGGCCTTCTGCACGCTGGCGGTCGTGACGATCAGGTTGAGCCGGTCCTCCCCGACGATCGTGGAGATCATCACCGTCCGCGGCTGGTTCACTTCCTTCAACAGCCCGATCGAGTCCGACTCGAGCGCCGCGACGCGTTTGTCGCTCCCGCCGAACCGCACCTTCAGGTCGTCCAGGAACTTCGAGAAAACGGTCACCGCCGCATCCGCAGCCGCCTTCAGCCGATCGTGCTCCGCCTGCTCCGCCGCCGGGAGCGATTCGCCGAGCGGTAACGCGAGCTTCTTCTTCCTTAGCTCTTCGTAAGCCGCCGCGGTATTCGTGATCTCCCCCGCGAGTTTCTCGTACTCCTCGAACGCCTTGTGCTCGTCCGGCGAAAGCGCGATCTTCTGGTTTTTCAAATACTTCGCGGCCGAATCGTCCCGCCGCACGAAGGAGAAATACTCCTCCTCCTTGAGCATCCCCAGCACCTGCTCCGCCTCGGCGATCCGGCCCTGAGAAATAAGAAGCTCGGCCACTGCGCGATATGTAGGTTCGATGGATCTGAGGAAAGTTTTCTGCGCCCCCGCATCCAGGCCCTTAATATTCCCGCGAAGCTCCTGATAAACATTCACCGAGCGTTTACCGTAAAGGATCGCCAGGAACGGATCCTTGCGCTTTCGCCAAACGGTCATCAGGTTGTCGAGTATCTGTGCTTCCCTTCGCGGCTCTTTTACGGCGCTGATCGTTGCCAAAGCTTCGGTAAGGTTTCGCGTTGCAGCCTGGGTATCGCCGAGATCGAGGTAGACCAATCCGATCAGCCGTTTGGAAGCAGCCTCGTTCCTTATATCGCCGATCTGCTTTTTTATCTCTATCGACTTGTTTAGATATTCGAGTGCCTTTTGATTTTCATGGAGATCGGAATAGGCCCCGCCGATGTTGTGAATGATCGTTGCTTCGAGCGTTTTGTCCTCGACCGCCTGCGAGAGAGGCAGGGCCAGTTTGTAGTATTCGAGGGCCTTTTTTGATTCTCCATTCTCGTTGAATGATAGGCCGATGTTACTCAGCGTCGTCGCCTCGCCATTCCGATCATTTATCTCTCTTTGAATAGGAAGTATTTGAAGGTAAAGTTCGATCTCTAACTGCCGGTTGCCGAGCGCTCCGTGCACGATCGCGATCATATTCAACGTTGACGCTTCCTGACGGCGGTTCCCTACAGATCGGAAGTATTTCAACGACCGATCGTATAGCTCAAGGGCCTTTTGATATTTTCCTAACCGATAATGGACGTCCGCGATGTCCCGTGTTGTCAAAGCCTGAGCAGGCCTGTTTTCGGAGTTCTTGTAATAGGTTAACGCTTTCTCGTGGTGTTCGAGAGATCTTTGTATCTCATTGAGATCGAGGTATATCGACCCCATGCTCGAATAAACCGATGCTTCGCCGGAAGGATCATTGATCGCTCGATAAATGTTCAGTGCGTTGTTGTAAAGGTCGAGAGCCTTCCGTGTATTCCCCCTTAAGTTATAGATCGAGGCCAGGCTTTGGATCGTGTTGGCTTCGTTCAGCCGGTCGTTTGTCTTCCGGAACAACGTCAATGCACTTTCGTAGAATTCGATCGCCTTTTGATTCTCTTTGAGTCCATCGTATATGGAGCCTATTTTTTTAAGGGTCACAGCCTCCCCGCTGAGGTTTTCGATCGATCGATAAATCGAAAGCGCCTGTTCAAAGCATTCCATCGCCCGCTTTGGGTCTTCTAAATAATCGTAGACGCTGCCGAGACGACTGAGCACCGGCGCCTCATCGTTCTTGGCTCCGGATTCTTTGAAGACCGACAAGGCCTTGTTGTAGTTATCGAGGGCCTTTTGGTATTCATCAAAGAAAAAGTGGACTCCACCGATCTCTCTTAGGGCTCTTGCCTCGCCGAGTTTGTCGCCTAGCGCTCCATAGATCTCCCGCGACTGTTCGAAGCACTCGAGTGCTTTCTGGTTTTGTCCAAGGTCAAAGTAAATTGTCCCGATATTGCGGAGGACGAAAGCCTCACCGCGTTGATTTTTGATCTCTCGATTTATGGTCAGAGCCTTGTTGAAGGAATCGAGGGCTTTTTCGCGGTCGTCCAGGTCGTAATAGACGGTGCCGATGTTCCCGAGCGTGCTGGCCTGATTTACCTCATCCCTGCTCTCCGTGTAGATTGTCAAGGCCTCCTGGTAATACGCCAGAGCTTTCTGTTGCTCGCTTAGATCGCTGTACGCATTGCCGAGAGTATTAAGAATGAACGCTAGTCCTTTCCTTTCATCCGTCTTACGGAGGATCTCGACCGCTCGCTCCATGTGCTCTCTTGCTTTTCGAAAGTTTTCGGGTTGATACGGAGGGTCATAGTAAACGTCAGCGATATAATATTCTGAGTATGCTTCCTCAATTCTGCTGCCGATCGAACGATAGATCTCAGCCGCTGAGCGATATTTGGATATCGCCTCGACCGTAGCTTCTTCGTTACGTTTCTGCCTCAACTGGACAGCTTCAACTGTGAGCTTTGCTGCGATTTCGTATTTTTTCAGTAGAGCCGGGTCGGACGGCCTTTGAGCCTCAGCTTGTGCCGCGAAACATGCCAGCGTGATCACCAAAGGCGCCAGATAGGCCACGATCGTCTTGAGTTCGGCCTTTATCATTGTTCACTCTCCTTCCGGACGAACGCGTACTCGCCGACGACCGACCCGTTCTTGTCATGTACGGTAAGCGTGTTCTCGCCCGGCCGTACTTGTTGAGGCGAAATGGTCACCGGCAGCGACTTCGCTCCGGCCGCGTCGGTGCGTACCTGGATGTTTCGGGCGATCTCGTCGCCGTTCAGCCTTACGGAAAGGCGTTCGCTCTTATCAACACTGCGGGGGAGAGTGAGCAGGAACGCAGCCCGCCGCATGTCGTTCCCGAATTTGACGGCAGTTGCGTTGCCGCCGGTCGATGGTGATAGGGTGACGGCGAGGATGCTGGGCGGTTCGATGCCGGACTTGGGGAGTTTGTCGGGGGTGGTGGTTTCCTTCCTGAATGCTTCGATCTCGGACTCGAGCCGGCGGCGGTTTTCACGTTCGCGAGCTAGGTCGGCGGTGAGGTCGCCGGCGATGTCCTTCTCACCGTCGATCTGCTGCTGCAGTTCGCCCTCGCGCGATCGCGAATTCGCAAGCTCGCGTTCGAGTTCCGATTCGCGGGCGGACGGCCGGGACGAATTGGACAGTTCCCCCTCGAGCCTCGCGATCTCGGCGTTACGCCGGCCGTTCTCCATGAACAGCAGCACGAGCCCGGCCGCGAAAACCAGGAGCAGCCCGCCCATCGCGAACGCGGGTGCGGGCGAGCCGAACGAGAAGAGTCGCGAGATATGTTCCCAAATGCTTGGCGACGGCGCCGCGGCGATCACTTCGGCCTTTCGTTCGGAGGCGATGAACCTCCTAAGGGCTCGCGCGTTCGCGACCTTCTCCGCGAGGGCGGGGGCCTTTTTCAACGCCTTCTCGAACCGGGCGACCTGATCGCCGGCGAGCGCATCGCTCACGTACCCGTCCACGAGCGCGTTCTCCGTCTCGCACACCTCGAAGTAGAGGCCGTCGTCGGCCAGAAGCTGTTCTTCGAATTTTTCGCGTTCCTCGTCGGCCATCTCACCGAGGAGGTATCGTTCGATCTCGCGGGTCCCCGTGCGGGCCATCAGGAATCACCTCCTCTAGGAGTGGTGGCGCGCAAAGCAGGTTCGGTTACACCCCACACGCAATCGTTTATGCACCGCTCCAGCTTCGCCCGCAGCCGGCAAGCGCGCACCTTCAGCGCGTTCGCGGTCAGCCCGAGCGATTCGGCCAACCGCCTGCGGTTGTCCTTGTTCTTCCCCTCCGCGTCGTAGTAGGCGACGATGAGGTTCCGGTCCGCATCGGCCGGTGCGACCTCGCCGAGGCATTTCCTGAGGCACCGCATCCGCCCGTCCTCGTCGTCGAGAACCGGGACGTCCGGAGCCACCGCAACCTCCGGCAGGTCGTCCCCGACGGCGTCGTCCTTGCTCCGGCGGACGTATTCGAGATGTACGAAGCGGGCCACCCCGGCGGCGTAGGAAGCGATATTGCGGATCGCTTCCCCTTGCGCGAGTTTCTCACCGATGCGGTCGAGCGTCTGGTCCGCCAGGGCGTCCGCCCTCGACTCGGGGCAGCCCTTCCAGCACATGAGCTTCGTGATCTTTTGCCGGAGGGTCTCGTATTTTTCCGCGGCGATATCCGGATCACTGTCGAGCGACGACAGCAAATGATCCAAAGCTGAGGTTGTGGGGGTGTCGACCATATTGCCAGGCGCACGAGAGGTCCAACTCCAAGTTGGCCGTGAGTAGACCGATCACCGGCCCGTCCCGCCGCCCCGCTAAATTAAATATTTTGTGAGTGTTAAGCCAAAATAAGGGCGTTTTATTTTGTTGTATCCCCATTCAGAATGTCAATAGTTAAGTACCTGCTCCATCCTTATTCGGCCGACGCAAGCTAAGCGCCGCCGCACTTAGTCTATTTCTGTACTAAAACGCAAAAAAGGCACTCGCCTGACAGGGCCCCTTTTTGCGTTTCAGTGGAGATGAGAGGGGTCGAACTCCCCACTCCGTGACTGCCATTTTCGCCGAAGTGTTTTTAGTGTTTTTTAGTTTGGTCAGTCGAGACACTTCCGTAATTACCGCACTTCCAGTTTGCCGAGTTCGGTCGGTGGTGTCGTCAAACGAGTCTAGAGTCGAAGCTGCGGTCCGATAGGAACAGGCGGTCTTTGTGGGACGGCCGCCGTCAGGCATTTCGGAGAGGATTTCCGACCGGCAGCACGATCGTCGGTTTTGGATGACGGTTTTGCGGATTTTTCTTGACAAATCTCCCGATTTAAATTCATTATCTCGCGCACCCGAAAATTACATTAGATCGGCTGTCCACGCGCAGGGGCACTGCGCTATTACCGCACCCTCCCAACTTTGAACAGGAGTACATATGAAAAGTGAAGGAGAGAAGAAAGCAACGCCCCTTTCTCTACGCCGAGTTTTTGTCTTCGGTGTCACTATCGTCACATTACTAGCAGTGTTCGAAATATTCGACTTCTCAGCCCACATGCAGTCGACGAAAAGCCAGCTATCCAAACACGATCGAGAACTCCTCGCCGCAGCGCAGGCTAAGGGCGAGAAGACGGTCACGCTCCTGATCGCCGCGAAGCCGGGGGCTAACAAAACAGTCATTGATGGCTTGATAAGTCTCGGCGGGAAGATCGCAAAGCGTGACGACGACGTCAGCTATATCCGCGCGATCGTCCCCATCCGCAAAGTAGAGGCCGCCGCACGCCTCAACGGAATTGAAGCTCTCGACCTCGACGAGATCATTCCTTTAGACGATCCGAGGCCGACCCGGCCCGACGACAGTTCGGACGGAACACTGAACCCGGAAAGCCCCACGAGTCCGGACGTGGTCCCGCCCGGGCCGGGCACGTCGGGCGAAAACGCCTACATGCCCACCCGGGACACCGGCGCACCCCAGTTTGTGTCGGCCAATCCGACCTTCGACGGGCGCGGCGTCAAAATTGGCATACTCGATACGGGCGTCGATATTCTGACGCCGGAGTTGCAAACCGCGAAGGCGCTCGACGGCACACCGAGGCGCAAGATCGTCGATTGGGTGACCTACACCGATCCGTTGACCGACAACGACCCCACATGGATCAACATGCAGGACCAGGTGACCACCAGCGGCGGCGGCTTCACTTACAAAAGTGTGTCTTATACCGCGCCTGCCCGCGGCACCTACCGCATCGGGCTCTTCGACGAGCGTGTTGCAACGCTCGGCGGTGAGTTGGGAAATGATGTCAATCGCGATGGCAATCCCGGCGGGAGCAGCGGGATCTTCGCCGTGCTGTGGAATACGGCCAGCAACACTGTCTGGGTCGATGCGAACCAGAACAACAGTTTCGCCGACGACCAGGCGATGACCGACTACATAGTGAACAACGATGTCGGCACCTTCGGCACGGATAACCCTGCCACCGCGACCCGCGAAACAATTCCCTTCGTGGTGCAAACGGACGGCAAAAATAAATTCGTCAACATCGGCATCGTCTCCGGCGCTCACGGCACGCATGTCACCGGCATTGCCGCAGGCAAAGACTTCTTCGAGCATCCGGCGGTCGGCTCCCCGGAGTATAACGATAATGGTCCGGCTTTCGACGGCGCGGCCCCCGAGGCTCAGGTCGTCGCGATACGCGTCTGCATGTTCATCAGCGGCTGCACCGTGCACGCCATGATCGAAGGCATGATATTCGCCGAAAAGCAGGCGAACGTGGACGTCATCAACATGTCCATTGGCGGACTGCCGGCTCTCAACGACGGCAATAACACTCGCGTCGTCCTCTACAACCGGCTGATCGACCAGTACAAGGCACAAATGTTCTTCTCGGCCGGCAACGATGGCGCAGGACTCAACACGATCGGCGACCCTGCGGTGGGGACAAAGGTGATGAGCGTCGGCGCTTACGTGCATCAAGACACCTGGCTGAACAACTATAACGCGATCGCGACCAAGGTCGACGGCATGTTCGTCTTCTCGTCGCGCGGGCCGCGCGAGGACGGCGGGTTCAAACCAAACATCGTCGCGCCCGGTGCGGCGGTCTCGAGCGTCCCGGCTTGGGAGGGAAACGCACCCGTCCCCGGCACCTTCGCCTTGCCCCCGGGTTATGACATGTTCAACGGCACGTCGATGGCATCTCCGCAATCAGCCGGCGCCGCAGCTCTGCTGATCAGCGCTGCCAAACAGACGGGTGTGCAGTGGAAGCCCGACCAACTCCGCCAGGCTATCAACTCCAGCGCCCGCTACCTGCCGGACTACGGCGCGTATGAGCAGGGCAACGGATTGTTCCAGGTCGGCTCAGCGTGGGATTTGTTGAAGACCAACATCAAGACGGTCGAGATCGGCAGCGCTGCGCCGGTCAGCACCATCATCAGCGATTTCCTGGCGACTCCCGATAAGGGGCCGGGCATCTACGAGCGCGAGGGCTGGGCTTTGGGCCAGAGCGGCCAGCGCACCATCACCTTTAAGCGCACGACGGGCGGCTCGAAGGCAGTCACGTACAACCTGAGCTGGGTCGGTAACGACGGTACTTTCGGAAGTGCGGGATCGATCAAACTGCCGCTCAACACCTCGGTCGATCTCGCGGTTGACATCAGTCCGGCAACGCTTGGTGTGCATAGCGCGATCCTAAACTTAGACGATCCCGGCACGACCGGCATCGACTACCAAGTGATGAACACCATCGTTGTCGCCGGGCAATTCAACCCGGGCAACAACTACACCCTTTCATACTCCGGGTCGGCAGATCGTCCCGACAAAACCACGTTCTTCTTCAACGTGCCGGCGAACACGCCAGCATTCAAGGTCGATGTCACGACCAATAGCGGACGGGTGCGTACGATCCGCCTCCATCCGTACGGGGTACCTTTTGACAGCACGAATACAACAGCTTACTGTTCCGCGGGCGCAGCTTGTCAGGCCGGACAACCGGCGGGGACAATTTCGCGTACGGCTTCAAACCCGACACCTGGCGTCTGGGAAGTCGTGGTCGATACCTCGCGCACTTCCGCGGTGACGCCGGCGACGTTCACCATCACGGCATCAATTTTGGGTGCCACGGTCTCGCCGAACCCGGACGTGATCGCATCGGCCACGGTGGGCACGCCAGTCGCACGCTCGTACACGCTTACCAATCTATTCGGCGCCTTCACCGGGCGCGCGGTCGGTACGACGCTCGGAAGCGCGAGGCGTAGTGTGTTTAGTATTGCTAATCTCGCGCAGCAAGAGTATCAGGTGACCGTCACGCCCGGCACGACCTCGCTTCGCGCGACCATAGGCAGCACATCCGATCTGGCGGCCGACCTCGATCTCTTCGTGTTCAACTGCACCACCGGCACTTGCGTGCTGGCCGGGCAAAGCGCCGATGGTGACTCCGAGGAATCGGTGACCATAGCGAACCCGGCGGCAGGCGAATGGCGAGTGTTGGTAGACGGGTTCGCCGTCCCGGCGGGCACGACGACCTACAACTACATTGACGTCTTCACCAACCCCGCGTTCGGTTCCGTAAGCGTGACCGACGCCAATGCGCTTCGGCCGTCCGGGGCATCCTGGACGGTTCCCGGAACGGTCACCGCCAACGCTGCCCCAGCAGCGGACCGCGTGCTGATGGGTAATGTGCAAGTACGCACCGATACGAACGTTTTGGTCGGTTCGGGTGATGTTGTAGTGCAGAGCGTTACCCCGTAACTTGCTCGTCACTTTAGACGGCACACCTTTGTGCCAATTGAAGGGAGCGAACCAAAGGTTCGCTCCCTTTTGTTTCTGCTCTATCACTGGCCAGGCTGCACGTCTTACGACAAGTACGGAAACGCGAAACCCGTCTTCGCGACTGAGCGGCTCGGTCGGATGCTTTACGGTTGAGCCGGGATAAGTTCATTTGATTCGGCGCACCAAACGAGTTAGGGGCCCCGGCTCGGTGGCCCGAACTATTGAAAATATTGGTGGAGACGAGGGGGATCGAACCCCTGACCTCATGAATGCCATTCATGCGCTCTCCCAGCTGAGCTACGTCCCCTAAAACCTAGGTGCCGATCCTATGCGGAAAGGCAAATAAAGACTGTACCGAAAAGGCCAACCGGCGTCAAGAAACGGCCGGCCCGTTCGCTATCGGCCCTTGAACTCGGGCTTCCGCTTCTCGAGGAACGCAGAGACGCCTTCTTTCTTGTCCTCGGTCGAGAAGCAGATCGCGAAGAGGTCGACTTCCCTGCGGAGGCCCTCGTCGAGGTTGGAGCGGGAGGCGAATTTCACTGCCTCTTTTGTAAGCTGCAGGGCGATCGGTGCCTTTTCGGCGATCTTGCCCGCGAGCTTCATGGTCTCTTCCTCGAGTTGCTCGGCCGGGAAGATGTGGTTCACAAGGCCGAATCTGTGGGCCGTCTCCGCGTCGATCATGTCGCCGAGCAGGCACAACTCCATCGCCCGGCCCTCGCCGATCAGTCTGGCAAGACGCTGCGTCCCGCCGCCCCCGGGCATGATTCCGAGGTTGATCTCCGGCTGCGAGAACCTAGATTTCTCGCTCGCCACGCGAATGTCGCACGCGAGGGCGAGTTCGTTGCCGCCACCCAGGCAGAAGCCGTTGATCATCGCGATGACGGGCTTAGGGAAGGTGTCGATCGTGTTGAAAAGGGTCCGCTCGTGGAAGAGGTCACGCTGCACGACGGGCGTCGCCTCGACGAATTCGCTGATGTCCGCCCCGGCGATGAAGGATTTCTCTCCGGCCCCGGTCAGCACTACGACCCGCACGGAATCATCGGCCTTCAGTTCGTCCAGGGCGGCGACGCCTTCCTCGTGCACCTTCATGTTGAGGGCGTTCAGCTTATCGGGCCTGTTGATCGTCAACACGGCCACCGCCCCGCGTTTCTCGATGGTAATCGTTTCGTAATTCGCCATAAACATGTACGACAGGCTTTCCAGCCTGTCGCGTTAATTTCCAGAAGATATGATGTAACAGGGGACAGGCTGGAAAGCCTGTCCTACTTTACTCGTCGTGGCCGTCCTCGACGTTGTCGTCGGCGATCCACGCGACGAAGAGCCGCAGCCAACTGTCCTTCGGCTCCTGGATCGCCACGCCCACGCGTGTCGTCCCGTAGCTCCCCGCCGAGTTCCGTACCACCTTCGCCTTTACCTCTACGGGCACCCCGTCCGGCCGGTGCGAGCGGATGTTCAGCTCGTCGCCCTGCTCGATCTTTTGGTTCAGTTGGAAGAGGGCCCCGAGGGTCGAGATGTCGTCCGTCTCGGTCGGCTCGCTCCATGCCGCGCCGTCGTCCGAGCGGCCGGACACGACTATCGGGAGCCTCAGCGCCATCCTGAGTGCGAAGCGTTTTTCCTCGAACTGAGGCTTCATACTTGTCAGCATTTTGTGCAGCTTACGAACGGGTGAAAACCGAGCAAGCCCATATTAACACGCCCCGGAGGCAAACTTCCAACCAAAAGCGCCGCCGAATCGCTGGAATATAGCGGGTTTCCGCCGCGATCCCACCCGTGAGGGGTGTTCGACTAAGACCGCACGCGAAAGTTATACTACAGCCATTGCACAGGCACAAACGTTTTAGTCGATAACGCTTTAATTGAACACCCTATGCAGCAAAATGAGATCAATCGTAAGGTCGTTATTCTAGGCTCCGGCCCGGCCGGCCTGACCGCAGCGATCTACGCATCCCGCGCACAGCTCGAACCGCTCGTCATCGACGGCCCTCAGCCCGGCGGGCAGCTCACCATCACCACCGACGTCGAGAATTACCCCGGCTTCAAGAACGGGATCATGGGCCCGGTGCTGATGGACGAGTTCCGCGAACAGGCACTTCGCTTCGGCACCGAGATCATCAACATCTGGATCGACCGCGTCGATCTCAGCCAGCGCCCGTTTACGCTCTACGGAAAAGAAAGCCAGGACGCCGAGGAGATCACCACTGTTATCAAGGCCGACACGCTGATCATCTCGACAGGGGCATCGGCCAAATGGCTCGGCATCCCCGGCGAGGCACCAGTGCCTGAAGGGCTCGGCGGCAACGGCGTTTCCGCGTGTGCCACCTGTGACGGGTTTTTCTTCCGCGAGAAGCCGATCGTGGTCGTCGGCGGCGGCGATACCGCGATGGAGGAGGCACTGTTCCTGACGAAATTCGCGTCGAAGGTGACGGTGGTTCATCGCCGCGAGGAGTTCCGCGCGTCGAAGATCATGGCCGACAGGGTTATGAACCATGACAAGATCGAGATCCTCTGGAACACCGAGGTGAAGGAGATCCACGGGACGAAGGAAGGCGGCGTCGACGCCATCACGATCTACAACAGCAAGACCCAGGAAACATCGCAATACCCGACCCAGGGCGTTTTCGTGGCGATCGGGCACAAGCCGAATACGGATCTCTTCAAGGGTGTTCTGGATATGGATGATGTGGGCTACCTGATCACAGAAGGGAAGACGATGAAGACGAACATCCCAGGGGTCTTCGCCTGCGGCGACGCACAGGATTCGTATTACCGGCAGGCCGTCACCGCCGCGGGCACAGGCTGCATGGCCGCGATCGACGCCGAACGCTTCCTCGCCGAGCATTCTTCCGAAGTGGAGATAGTGACAGCGAAGAACTGGTAGAAAGCAAATGGCGGGATCTTAAGTCCCGCCTTTTCAATTTAACGTCCCGAAACTCTTAACTTTTGGTCAACGCTGCTCCCTTCCCCGCTTCTACGCCATGCGGCGTTTTAACAACCTTTGCGGGGTTGAAGCCCTGCTGCTCCGCTCGGCGAAGGATCTCCTGATAGGTCGAATCGTTCAGCTTCGGCTCGCGTGACAGTATCCAGAAGTATTTGCGGTCCGGCGTCCCGATCACTGAATAGCTGTAATCGCTCGGCAGGTCGATGACCCAGTAATCGCCCCAAACCTGCGGCAGCCAGGAAAGGAACGGAGGAGCGAAACGCACCCTCAGTTTGGCATTGGTCGTCTTGTCCTCGACCTTGGCTTCGCCTTTTGCATCGCTCACCGTGCCGTCCTTTTCGAGGCAGCGGTTCATCACCTCGATCTTCCCTTTCGATCTCAAGGTGTACGTGGCGGTGGTGTTCCCGACGCATTGATCCTGAAACTTGTTCGGGTATTTAGCTATCTCATACCACTGCCCGGCGTACTTGTTCAGATCCACCTTAGGGACCGTCACGAGCGGGCGGTTTCCCGATTGAGCGAACGAGGAGAGCGTTGCTAAAATTATTGTGAACGATATAGTGATTATGCGTTTCATATCCGTGTAAGTATTCGATGACCGGGAAACACCGGATTCATCACCTCCACGGCATCGAACGCATTGGAATATATAGAAGAATTTAATTTAAGACAGTATGCCGATCTACGAATATAAATGTAAGGATTGTGGTACCCATTTCGAAAAGCGGCAGTCCGTTTCCGACGCCCCGCTTAAGGTTTGCGAAAATTGCCAGGGCGAACTGGAGAAACAGTGGTCGCTTTCGGGCTTTTCTTTCAAGGGTGACGGCTGGTACGTGACGGATTATTCGAAAAAAGGCGGTGCCGGGAAAGCCGAATCGGGCGCCGGCGATAAATCTTCTTCATCCGAATCAACCAGTTCCGCCGATACAGCATCAAAAGCGAAAAGTGAAGCTTCCGCGAAAACAGAATAGATATTGCCTCGCGTTGGTGATTGCGATGCTCACTGCCGTTGCGATCGCACCGGCACAGTCGCGCCGCAGTGTACGCGGGGCGAACGATGTGGAGGGGACGATCATCCCCGTTACGGCCTGGCGCACGGATGAAAAGAAGGATCCCATCAAGTTGGAGAGCCTATTCCTGTACGAGAACGGCATCGAGCAGAAGATCATAAACTTCAGCTATGACCCGTCCCCGGCGAAGATCGCCATCCTCGTCGACAACTCGCAGACGCTGCCGACGGATGTCGAGAAAATGAAGGCCGCGACGATGGAATTCGCCTACGAGATATTCGAAGGCGACCAGCTTTTCGTCCTCGCGTATGACGAAAAGGCGGAGATCATCCAGGAATGGACCGACGACGCCAAGAAGCTCGAAACGTCGCTCGCCACATTCCGCAAGAAGGGCAATCCGTTCCTTTTCGACGCGCTGCGTGCGACGGCGAACGAGGTCCTGCTCCCGCTGATGCCGGGCACGAGAAAAACCGCGATCGTGGTGATCGGCGACGGACTCGACCGCGGAAGCACCGCAAAATTCGATTCCATCCTCTCGGAACTTCAGAACTACAACATCACCGTTTACTTCCTGCAGATCCCGGACCGTTCCGCCGGAGCATACCGCCGAGACCAGCCGAAGGCGGCCGCGGTGGTGACGCAGCTGACGGAAGGTACGGGCGGGAAGGCGTTCCCGCTCGAGGAAGCTCAGACCGCGGCCAAATTCATTTGCGATGAGCTTCGCCGCAATCGTTACCTGCTCTCTTATCAGCCCGTGAACACGTCGACGTACGATGCCCGCCGTGTGTTCCTCACGGCCGATCAGGGGATCGCGCTTCGCCACAAGACCGCCCAACCGCCGAATATAAAGGCAAATTAGCCCATCCTCGCCGTCCCACTTTAGAAAGGTACGCGGGCCGTTCTGTGTTACACTCAGGGACACGAAACTCGCGCCCATTGCGGCGCACCCTGCGATAAGGAGTCTCTTCACCCGTGAGCGATCCTAAAGACATACCGAGTCCGCCGCCGGACGATTGGACCAAGAC
>JAEZJR010000140.1 GCA_023415725.1 Acidobacteriota bacterium | reverse complement strand
ACCGACGGGATCGAAAAGGCGATGGCGAAGTTCAATTAGAGAGACCTGCCTGCTTCGGCCGACAAAAGGAGCCGAGGCTGGAGAAGCCAAAGGGAGGATAAGAAATTGGCAAATAGAACATACGAAGTAATGTACATCGTCGATCCGGAAACCCCGGCAGACCGCATCGCCAAATTGAACGAAGCGGTCGGGAAAGTTATCGAGAAGGAAGGCGGAACGGTCGTTCGCATGGATGACATCGGTCGCCGCCCGCTGGCATATCAGATCAACAAGCGGAATGAAGGGTACTACGTGCTTTTCGAGATCGACGGGAGCGGTCAGGAGATCTCAGAACTCGAGCGCCGCATGCGCGTGAACGACATGATCATGCGGTATGTCACCATCCGCGTCGATGAGGACCGCAAGAAGGCGGAGAAAATGAGGAACAAGCGCGAACGTCGTCAGGCGAACCGTTCGAAGTTCCGCGCGACGGAAGAAACGGACACCCCCGCGGAGACAGCGGCTTAAGGAGAAAGGACAATGGCAGAGAATTTTGACAGACCAGAGAGAAGCGAGCAGGAAATCGATTTTGCCGAAGAAGGATTCGGCGATAAGGCCCCGCGCCGCTACCAACGCCGCCGTCCGCGTCAGGTCGTTCCGGATTATGTTGATTGGAAGGATGTGGATCTGCTGAGGCAGTTCATCCCCGAACGCGGAAAGATCATGCCCCGCCGCATCTCCGGCATCACGGCTAAGGACCAGCGACGAATCGCTACGGCGATCAAACGGGCCCGCTCGATGGCTTTGCTGCCGTTCGTGCAGGACTAGGAGGATTTTTTAGTAATGGCAAACACGACCATTCTGTTGAGAGAAGATATCGAAACGCTGGGCGGCCGCGGTGAGATCGTGAAGGTGAAGGCGGGCTATGCTCGCAACTACCTTCTGCCGAAGGGCCTCGCGACGCTCGCGACGAAAGGCAACGTCAAGCAGATCGAACAGGAGCGCGCGGCACTGCTGAAGAAGGCTGCTGTAGAAAGGGCGACCGCTGAAGCGCAGAGGGACCAGATGGGCAGCATCGCGCTCGAGTTCGTGCGTAAGGCTGGCGAAGGCGGCACGCTGTTCGGTTCCGTCACGGCGATGGACATCGCGCAGGCGCTGCAGGAGAAAGGCTACGAGATCGACCGTCGCCGTATCAACCTTCGCGACGCGATCAAGGAAACGGGCGAATATACCGTCAAGGTGAAACTGCACCGTGAAGTGACCCTCGATGTTCCTGTAACGGTGTCGGCCGAGGGCGGTGACGAACCGGCCGCAGAAGCCACTCCGGAAAAGAAGGGACGCAGGAAGAAAGAAGAAGCCGCGACAGAAGAAACAGCGGCTTAATAGTTTTCCACAAGTGGAAAATCCGATAACCCGTTGCACTGCATCCGTTTCGACGGATGCAGTTTTTTGTGCCCGAAAATAGGTAAAATTAGGTAATTTAATTACGTTGTAATCGGCCCGATTTACCGCTATCATCATCCCTCAGTTCCGCTTTAATTTTTGCCAATGGCTGCATTCCCCGAACCAAGAAGAGAACAGTTTTTAGAGCGCCCGCTACCCTCAAGCGAAGAGAGCGAGCGTGCAATTTTGGGTGCGATCCTGCTTGATAACGGCCTGATCACTCAGGCGGTCGAGTTCCTCAAGCCAGAGGATTTTTACTCGCCCCTGCACCGGCGTATTTTCAACGCGATGATCGCGCTCTTCGACGCATCGCAGCGGATAGATCCGATCCTCATAGCGGAGGAATTGAAGAAGGAAGGTGCGGTGGAGTCGATCGGCGGCGTCGCTGCGATAACGAATCTCACCTATGGGTTGCCGCACTTCTCAGACGTGAAGGACTACATTCGCGTCGTGAAGGAGAAGTCGACGTTGCGAAGCCTGATCCGTGCATGCAACCAGATCACGAGCGAGGCGCTTGAGGAAGAGGACGACGCTCAGACGATCCTCGATTCGGCAGAGCAGCGAATCTTTGCTCTCGCCGAAGAGAGGGAACGCGAAGGGTTTTCGCCGTTTCAGCCCGTGGCGGAGCGCGTATTCGAGAAGATTCAGGAATTCGCAAAACGGGATACTCACGCGTTGACGGGGCTCGCAACGGGGTTTCGCGATCTGGACATCATCACGTCAGGGTTGCAGCCCAGCGACCTGATCATCATCGCGGCTCGTCCGTCGATGGGCAAGACGGCCCTGGTACTGAACATCGCACAACGGGCCGCCGTTAACGAGAATGCAGTGGTCGCGATATTCTCGCTCGAAATGTCGAAGGAACAGCTTGCCATGCGTATGCTGAGCGCCCAGGCGTCGATCGATGCGAGAATGCTGCGTACGGGATCACTCTCGACGAAGGATTGGGCCCGGCTTGCTGAAGGGATCGGGGTGCTTGCGGATACGCACCTTTACATCGACGATACACCGGGCGTCTCGGTGCTGGAGATGCGGGCGAAGCTACGGCGGCTGGTTGTGGAGCGAAAGAAGATCGATCTGATCATAATCGACTACCTTCAGCTCATGAGCGGCGGGAAGAGGAACGAAAACCGCCAGCAGGAGGTTTCGCAGATCTCTCGTGACCTAAAAGCGATCGCGAAGGAGTTCAATGTTCCGGTGATCGCCCTTTCTCAGCTATCGCGTGCACCGGAGGCGCGTAACCCACCCAAGCCGATGATGTCGGACCTCCGCGAATCGGGATCGATCGAGCAAGACGCCGACGTGGTTGCGTTCATTTACCGAGCGGACTATTATTCGAAGGACCTGGACTCTATTCCGGAGGAAGAGAAGAACATCGCCGAATTGATCATCGCCAAACAACGTAACGGCCCTACGGATACGATCAAGCTCGTCTTCATGAAGCAGTTCACGCGGTTCGAGGATTCATATTTGGGCTAACGATCACGTTTTGTTGGTCTTAAAATTCTTTTCTGTGTGTTTACTCTTGTTCTTCTTGTTCTTTGTTCCATTTCTTTAACCACAGAATAAGAAGAACAAGAGGAAGAAGATAAAAAAAGCAGGGAACCACGGAACACACAGAAAGCACGGAAGTTTACGGAGATGGTTTCTGGATCGACGAGGTGAAGTAGATGAGCACAGCGGTTTCTGAATTGGATCTGAGATTTCCGATAGGGAAGTTCGACATCGCGGCTTTCGGGTCGCGCGAGGAGAATATTGAGACGCTGGCGATGCTTCCGGCGAAGTTGCGTGCGGCGGTAGAGGGTTTGACCGAGGAGCAACTCGACACGCCGTACCGGCCGGAAGGGTGGACCTTGCGACAAACGGTGCATCACATTGCGGATAGCCACATCAATACGCTTTGCCGCTTCAAGCTCGCATTGACCGAAGCCGAACCGCCGACGATCAGGCCGTATTACGAGGAACGCTGGGCCGAGCTTTCGGACAGCAAACTGCCGGTTTCCGTTTCACTCGGCATCATTGACGGCGTGCACGCACGACTGGTGGAAGTGCTGCGAAATATGACTGATGAGGATTTCCAGAAGGAGTTCGTGCATCCGGAAACGGGAAGTTGGCCGCTCGAGAAGGCCCTCGCACTCTACGCGTGGCACTCGAAACATCATACGGCGCATATTACAGGAACGCGTGAGCGGAGTGGTTGGTGAAGATGGGTACTTCGGAATAAGTGATAGGTTATAAGTTAGAAGTGATAGCTTAAGAAAGTTATCACTTTTTGCTTATTTGGAACTCGACATATGGCTGAGAACCCTGAAAGATTGGTTTCGCTGGATGTCTTCCGCGGGATTACGATCGCGGGGATGGTTTTGGTGAACAACCCGGGGACGTGGTCGTCGATCTACGGGCCGCTGAAGCATGCGGAGTGGCATGGGATCACGCCGACGGATTACATCTTTCCTTTCTTTCTCTTCATTGTCGGTGTCGCGATACCGATCGCGTTTTCGAAGCGGATCCTCGCGGGCATCACTCGCGACACATATCTAAAGATCTTCACGCGGTCGGCCACGATCTTTGCGGTCGGGTTGTTGATCTCGGCGATCCCGTTCTTTAATTTTGCGGAGACGACGATACCGTACGCCTTGAAGATACTGATCGTGCTCGGGTACGCGGCGGCGTTGTTCTTTTATCTTTGGGACAAGGTGAAGATCGCGTTGGTCGTCACTGCCGTGACGGCGGGCATCGTGACGGCATTTTGGCTGGCAGGGTCGGCCGTTGTGCCTTATAACGTCGGGGCGATGCGCATCCCGGGCGTGCTGCAGCGGATCGCGGTCTGTTATCTGTTCGTCGCTCTGATCTACCTGCACACGAACTGGAAGCAGCAGGCGATCATTTCGGCCGTGTTGCTTCTCACTTACTGGTTCCTGATGACATTCGTGCCGGTGCCTGGTTGCGAGGTTTGGACCGTCGACGACAAGGCGTGCAATCTGGCGGCGTGGCTGGACCGTACTGTTTTGTCCGAAGCACATATCTGGCGGTCGGCGAAGGTGTTCGACCCGGAGGGAATTCTCTCGACGATCCCGGCCATAGTTACGACGCTGAGCGGTGTGCTTGCCGGGACGTGGCTGATGAGGAAGGACGAAAGCGGAACGGCTGCAGCGTCGGTCGATAAAGCGCTCGGATTATTCTTCGGGGGGACCGTGTGCCTGGCGGTCGGGTGGACTTGGAGTTTGGTCTTTCCGCTTAATAAATCGCTGTGGACAAGCTCCTATGTCGTTTATACGACCGGGCTCGCGTTGCTGTCATTGGGGTTTTGCTATTTCCTGATCGACATCAAGGGCTATCAGCGTTGGGCGAGGCCGTTCGTAATATTTGGAGTGAACGCCCTCGCGCTCTTCGCATTCTCTGGCATTATGGCCCGCCTGCTTGGCATGATCCGCGTCGCGGGTCCCGAGGAGGGTAAGGATATCACGCTGCAGCAGTGGATCTTCGGCAATCTTTTCCTTTCGTGGGCGTCGCCGATCAACGCATCGCTCGCTTATGCGATCTGCTTCATTCTGCTTTGGCTGTTCCTAATGTGGCTGCTGTATCGGAAACGGATATATATCAAGGTTTAGTTCAGAGTGAGCGATTTGCCGCCTGACAATTTAGCGGCCACGTATTTACGCGATAAATCGCCCACTCTGAACGATCATTTGATCTCGAATGCGTTTATTTCCGCTGCGAGTTGGCGTTCGAGACGTTCCTTCTCGGTAGCGATCGCTTTTCTTTCCTTTTCCAATTCCTCCAATCGAGTTTCCTGTTCACCGGCTTTTGCGATATAGCGGGCTATAAGGGACTTAGCTTCGGCGGTTTTCGATAGAGATTCGATGTTCTCGCGGAGGCGTTTTTGATCTTCGGAGATCTTCCGGACCTCCACGTTGAACCCCTCCAACCTCTCATCGAGTGTGTCGGTCTCGGTTCGTATAGCGATGAGCCTCTCGAGTTTCACTCTAGTTTCTTCCGTGATGTATCGTTGCCGCACGAACAACGAGAGTTGCTCGCTCCCGATCGAAGCGATCTGGTACGAATCTACAAGCGGGCGTCGCAGGCTGATACGGACCTCCTTGTTTTCCATCCCGGCCAGTTCGATTCGGAACCGGTAGAAGCTTTGGGTCGTGTAGTCAGGCTTGGGGGACTTTTCCGAGAGCTCCCATCCGTATTGTATCGGGTACTCGATGTACACGGTCTCCGGCTTGTCGGTCTGGCTGTTTAGCGTGTAGATCTTTTCTTCGGTCGTGAAGTAGTGGACCTGGAAAACGCCATGGGCCGCCTTTATGATCTGTGCCGGTTCGCGCGACTGTACGGGCGTGACCCTAACTATCGTGCCGAGGTCGAGTGCGAACGAGATCAGCCGTTGTTCTTTCGGTTTTAGCCTATCCATTAGAGATTCGCCGGCGTAAGCGTTCCCGTCTATCACTGTCATACTGCCTGATTCGAATGTTAGGTCGGATGTGTTCTTAAGCAGCACGCCGCTGTAAGGGCGATCTCTGCGGACCGCCTCGTTGTACACGGCCACACGCTCCCCCTCCATCTGCATCTGGATGATGGGTATCAAGGCGGAACGGTTCCGGGTGACCGTGACTGGGCGTTCGATCCGGTATTCAAAAAGATCGCCGATCTCCTCGCCTTTTGCCGCGGCCTGAACACCGCCCTTGCCGGATATGAGAGCCTCGCTGACGGTCGTCTCCACCTGGAACACGTTCTCCGCTCCCGACGCTCCGTCGACGGCAAAGCCGCCAGCCAAGCCTTCCGGCCTAACTCCGGGAGCCACTCGGAGCAATGATGTGAAGTTGGTCCCACGTGGAAGTTCGGTGATCTGGCTTGAGGTGACATTAACGGACTCCGAAACGCTTCCGACATCAAGCTGCAACTGCAAGGTTCGGCCTAGACCGGTGTTTCTAACGTTAAGGGTGTTAAACCCCGGCGCGTTCACCGTCACAGTGTAGTTCCCCTGCGGAAGTCCGGAGCGTGCGAAGCTTCCATCACCTGCGGTCGACGTGGAGAACGACTGCCCGGTCGATTCGTTTCGCAGCATAACTGAAGCGTTTGCGATTACAGCCCCGTTAGGGTCGGTGACGACGCCCGCGATCGCCGTCCCTGGGATCGAGCCACTGCCGCTTTGGGGTTCGTAGATCTGCGGCCGAAGCTGCAGGTCTTTCGGCGTGGGGACGACCGGACGATAACGATAGAAGGGTTTCTGCAAATTTTGGATGAATGAGATCGGCGAGCCGGAAACGAGCGACATCTGCACGTCGTTCCAGTCCTCTTCGCTGATGTTATCGACTATGGCCCAGCCTTGGAAAAACGGCTTGCCTTCTTTGTCGAGCACGACGCGGTAAGTGGTCTTCCAGATCGGGGCGGCGATGGTGTAGCTGACAAGCATCTCACGTTGGCCGATGCCCTCGCTGGTGACGGTGATCGTCTTCGCGTCCAGCCGACGGGCGGACGCCGTAGCGTTCGAGAACTCACGGATGTCTGCCTGAGCACCCTCGTCAAGAAGTCGCACACTTCTTACTTCACTCAGGTCGTAGCTCGAGATCTCGCCGGTCTCGGAGGCGATCACCAAGACGTTCGTGCTATAAGTTTCTCTTTCGGACCGAACCGTTTTGCGCTCGACCGTGAGGACCGAGCCGATGGCGACGCCCCTGGCGGTTGCGACGGCAACGCGAGCGCCCTGAAGCTGCGATAGTACGCCTGCGATGCCGCCTCCCTCCGGCGTTACGGGATTCACCGAGAAGGGTATCTCGGACATCCTCGCCGAAACGGGGGCGGATGAGTTGTAGCTGACGGCCCCGATCTTGCCGTTGTTGAGGTCGAGTACCACCATCGATTTAAGGACATCGTCGACTTGCGATTGCTTGAACGAGAGATTGATCTCAGCGTTCCCGCTGACGATCCCGCGGCGTTCGATGTAGGCCACGCCGTTGGAGTAAAGGATGACCCGGCGGATCGGCAGGGAATTGACCGCACCAGCCCCGGGCAACGTGCCTGTCCCGGCTGTGACAGGAGGTGACTTAGCGGTTAGCCTCTGTTTACCCTTCGTCTGGGAATAACCTGAAAAAGCGCACACTAATACCAATAGGAGCAAGAACAGTCGTCTCATTGTCTTATTTCCTCAATTAAAGATAGGTGGCAGAACTTGAGCTAATGGATGATTCGAGATTTCGGATTGGTTGCTTTAGGCGAGGAACCGGAAGGAATTCAGGGAATGAAAAAGGGGAGCGAGATGCTCCCCTTTCCAGTCAGTATTGTGCGTTCGCGGCGGAGACGACCTTTTCGGCGGCGTCGGTCATTCCTTCGGCGGGGAGGATGCCGATGCCGGAGTCGTGGAGGACGCGGCGGCCTTCTTCGACGTTAGTGCCTTCGAGACGGGCGACGATGGGGATCGAGACGCCGAGGTTCTTGGCCGCGGCGACGACGCCGTTGGCGACCATATCGCAGCGGACGATGCCGCCGAAGATGTTGATGAGCACAGCCTTCACGTTCTGGTCGGCGAGAAGGATCTTGAACGCCTGCTCGACGCGCTCCTGCGAGGCACCGCCGCCGACGTCGAGGAAGTTGGCAGGCTCGCCACCGTGCAGCTTAATGATGTCCATCGTGGCCATCGCGAGGCCCGCACCGTTCACCATGCAGCCGATATTGCCGTCGAGCTTGATGTAGTTGAGGTCGTACTTCGAAGCTTCGATCTCGAGCGGTTCCTCTTCGTCCAAGTCTCGAAGATCGGCGTAATCCTTGTGGCGGAACATCGCGTTGTCGTCGAAGGTGACCTTGGCGTCCAGGGCGATGAGGCGACTGTCTTTGGTGAGGAGGAACGGGTTGATCTCGACGAGCGAGGCGTCCATCTTCTCGTACGCTTCGTAGAGCGAGAGCATGAACTTCGCCGCTTGATTCACAATCTCGTTCGGGATGCCGAGCCCGAAGGCGAGTTGGCGAGCCTGAAACGGGCGGAGGCCAACGGACGGGTCGATCGTTTCTTTCAAGATCAACTCGGGCGTTTCTTCAGCGACCTTCTCGATGTCCATGCCGCCGGCGGACGACGCCATGAAGACGTTGCGGCCGGTGACGCGGTCGAGCGTGATGCCGAGGTAGAACTCTTTGTCGATCGGCAGGCCTTCCTCGATCAACAGCGTCTTGACTTCGCGCCCTTCGGGGCCGGTCTGGTGCGTGACGAGCATCATTCCGAGCATTTGCGAGGCTATCTCCTTTGCCTCGGCTGGCGATTTGGCGAGTTTGACGCCGCCGCCTTTGCCGCGGCCGCCAGCGTGGATCTGTGCCTTGACGACGACCACGTCGGTGCCCAATTCGGTGGCCGCTTTTTCGGCTTCTTCCGGGGTGCGGACGACGATGCCGCGCGGAACCGGGACACCGTATTCCTTCAACAATGCTTTGCCTTGATACTCGTGAATTTTCATATATTTAGGGTTCAGTGTTCCGCTATTAGCTGATATCGGCTGCGACGAGACGACTTGTGATGGCACAGGCCACCTAAAGGTGGAACTCTAAACTTTTAGGAAAATAAAATCTTAGCTTTCGGATGGGCAAAAATCAAAAGGCGGCCGACGTGGCCGCCTTTTGAT
>JAEZJR010000069.1 GCA_023415725.1 Acidobacteriota bacterium | reverse complement strand
GAACCGCTCGATCCCCATCCGCTGGATGAAGATGAAGAACTGGCTGCGTTAGCGATGGCCGAACCGATGATCCAGGGCAGGGCACCACCCCCACCGCCGCAGCCGCCGCCCCATCCGCCCCGGTTCCCCCGGCCTCCGCCTCCGCGGTTCGACCAAATTATCAGCAGGATGATGAATATGACCGCAAGGCAGCAGAAACCGGAAGACACGGACTGACGCCCGGACGGGCCGCTCGGTTCGCCGGTCTGCACCGGCGTCGGCGAAGCGGCCGTGCCGCTGCTCCTTTGGTCGATCGTGCGTATGTAAGCCTCGATCGTGTCCTCAATCCCTTTTGCGTAATTCTGTTGCTTGAATTCAGGGACGAGATACTGCCGCTGCAGGCTCCCGACCAATCCGTCAGGGAGTTCGTCCTCGAGGTCGCGGCTCACCTGCGTGAAATACTTGCGGTCGTCGATAGCGACCAAAAGCAGAGCGCTCGGGTTATCGTCGCCCTTGGAGCCGATACCCCACCCGCGTGCGACGGCGAGGGAATAATCGAAGATCGGTCGATCGCCGGTCGTCTTTACGACCGCGACAGCTAGTTCAACGCCTGTGGACCGCTGATAATCGATCAATCGCTGGTTCAGCCGGTCGAGCGTCGCCTGATCCATCACACCGGCGTAATCATTGACGGGTCCCGTGGGGGTCGGCAACGGGGAAACGTTCCGGTTCCATTCTTCCTGCGAAAATGCAGGTAGGGCCGCGAGATACAACAGTATCGCGGCCGCTAGCAGCGTGATTTTCGCCGGGGCAAAGAAATACTTCATTCCGTATAGCTAGATTCTTGCAAATCGTAACTAAATACGAAAGTCGAAATTGTACGGTTCCACCTACTTTTTGTTGACGCCAATGACCTTAGCCCGAAATATCCGCATCAATTTGCGAATGTCAGGATGGGCGTTGGCATAAGCGAAGAGTTCCTCTTCGGTCGGGTTTTCAGAAAGTTCAGGAAGTTCGTCTACGGCGTCATCCTCGTCGAATTTCGGGATCTGGATGTTCAGCGGTGCCCGTGCGGGGGCGGTAGCGGCCGCGGAGCCGTTTCCATTAGGCTTGTTACCGTTCGATACGGGCTGATTCCCGACCAGGGCCTTTACGAGTTCTTCAGCCTTGGGGACCGGTAGAAGGTCGTCGCCGCTCAATTCGAGCTTTCGCTCGTAAAGTGCATCGAGTTGCTTGTCGTCGATGTGCTCGAGGTCCTCCGACGAAATCGGAGGAAGTTTTACCGGCAGGGAATTGATGAAATCGAGGTCGGTGGAGAACTTGACCGGAGAATCGACGAATTCGGGTTCCTCGACGACGAGATCCGGCGAGCCGAGGCTGTCTCCGAAAGGGTCGTCCGGAGTACTTAGTTCTTCAGCATTCGAATTGGGGATCGAGGGAGTCGGTTTGGGCGGGGCTGAAGGTGCAGTCTCCCGAACGGGAACTTCCGCGACCGGCTCAGTGTTCAGAGTTTTTTTTTCCGCGGTCGCCGCTGAGGCCTGGCTCTGGGCGCTGGCGTTTCCTGCTCCTGCGCCGCCTAGAGAAGATTCCAAGGCAGCAAGCCGGTTCAACAGTTCTTCCACCGGCTTCACACGCCGCATCTCGATAAGCTTTACGAGTCCGACCTCAAGCACGAAACGCGACTGAACGGCATCCTTCAGGCGACTTTCCGTTTCCGCGAGTGCGTGGAAGAACCGAACGAGGTCCGCTTCGGCGAAACGCTCCGCCTGAGCCTTAAGGTCTTCCGCGGTCAAAACCGACGATTCGACCAACGACGCGTTCCCGCCGGAAACTTTGTAGATCAGAAGGTCACGGATCACCCCGAGCACGTCTCGGCAGAACGTCCGCAGGTCCTGGCCCCGGTCAATCAGGTCCGCGACGACCTCGAGGGCATTCTTCGACTGGCCTGTGGCGAGCGAATCGATGATCTTCCCGATAACCTCACCGCTTGCTAGACCCAGCGCCGTCGAAACATCATCGACCGTGATCTTCTCGCCGGAGAAGCTGATCACCTGGTCGAAATTCGACTGGGCATCACGCATCGAGCCCTCGCCCGAGCGCGCGATCACCTGCAATGCAGCGTCATCAACGTTGATCTTCTCGGCATCTCCTATCAGCCTGAGCCTTTCGAAGATCTGTGCCTGCGGGATCGTGCGGAAGATGAACTCCTGCGACCGCGACCTTATCGTATCGGGGATTTTATGCAGTTCCGTCGTCGCCATAATGAAGACGACGTGCGGGGGCGGTTCCTCGACGGTTTTGAGCAGGGCGTTGAACGACGACGGCGAAAGCATGTGCACCTCGTCGATGATAAAGATCTTGTAACGGTCCCGCGCTGGGCCGATGTTGATGGACTCGAGAATGATCTCGCGAATCTTGTCCACCTGCGTGTTCGACGCGGCGTCGAACTCGAGCACGTCGATAGACCTGCTTTCCGTGATCTCGAGACACGATGGGCAAATGTCCGGATCACCCGCTTTGCATGGGTGCGGATTTGGCTTGTCCGTCTTGTGGCAATTTAAGGCTTTAGCGAAAAGGCGAGCCGTGGTCGTCTTACCGACCCCGCGCGCTCCGGAAAAAACGTAAGCGTGATGCAGGCGCTCGTGCTCGACCGCGTTGCGGAGCGTACGCGTTATATGGTCCTGGCCCGTGACCTCTTCGAAAGCCTGGGGCCGCCATTTCCGAGCTATTACCTGATACGACATTTATCCAGCGAAAAACGGGAAGCGGACAGACATATTGGTCCGGAAAAATGATTTTCCACTTTTCCGGTCCCGTTGTCCATTTTTCCCGTTCCAGAGCAAGGAGATCCTAACCTACGGTAGATAAATTATGCGTTCGCGGTCTAAGACTTGTGATCGTCATCATACTTTTACCGATCGATCGGGGTTAGCCTTCGCCTTAGGGAAATGGTTCCCGGCATTCGGCCAGCAGCAAATAACCGGGAAATTGTCTTAGAAACGTGAAGCCTGATCGTGACGCCCGCGGCGTCGACGCAACACAGAATTAGAGCGACCGCGCTCGATGAACCGGCTCGACGCCACTCCTCCTCCGACGTCGGGCCGGTATTTTCAATGTAGGTCGGAAAATTCCCGGGATCCGGGGTGAAAGAGAAAAGGCTCCAGACTTAACCGCAACACAGGCTGAAATTGCTACCGTTGCTCGATTCCTCGTCTAGCGGAGTTCACAACTCAAACCTTGTGCGGAGCCTGAAGCCAGTCTTTACATTACCAAATTTGAACGGCGTTAGAAAAAGGCGGAAAGTAAAAAGCCACTTAAGAACATGCAATGAAAAAGGCCACCTTCACGAAGGCGGCCCTGTTCGGAAAATTGATGGCGGAAAGGGTGGGATTCGAACCCACGGTACCCTTTTGAGGTACACAGCATTTCCAGTGCTGCCAGTTCAACCACTCCTGCACCTTTCCACGCCGGGTTCTAAGGTACCAAAAACTACATCCGCGTAAAAGCGCGGGAGCGGATCATATTGTTGTATTCGTGCACGACTTTGTCCGGCGACCCTTCCACCATCCAGCCCGATGACGTTCCGACCCAGTCCCGTTCGAGTCCCGTGAACGGCTTTTTCTCGCGGACGCGGCGCATCAGTTCTTTCACGGCTTTAACGAAATTCTCGCCTCCGGAGACGAACATGCCGCTCATTCCGTCATTGGAAGTATTAGCCCTCATGGTCGAAAGAGCGGTTTCCAGTTCCTCCGCGTGCGATTGGAGCGTATCGGCCGAAAGTTCCGAGTATTGCGTGCGGGCCGAGTAGGTCATCGCCTTCTTCGCCTTGATGCTGAAGTCGGTCGCGGCGAAGGCGAATTTCTTGGTCGGGTCATTCCTATACTGCTCAAGCCGGTTTTGCGCGACCTCGTCTTCGAGTTTGTCCACCTCAAGAGTGAAAGCCTCATTGGCCGACTTGAACGCCTCGAACGCCGCAATCAGTGTTTGATGGGATGCCTTGCCTTTTTCGAACTGGTCGTCCTTATAGTCTTCCTGATCGTAATATTCGTAAACGTTCTTCACCTGCGAAGCAGCTTCTTTAAGGGCGGCGACGTATTTGTCGGCCGCTGCTTCAAGTTCCGGGAGATCCGGGTCGGCATTATTGGCTTCATCGACCGCGGCTGCGCAGTCCGATCCGTCGCCGCGGATCTCGTACAGGCCGTAAACGAGCGTTTCCTTGCCTGTAGGGCTCGCCTTCGGGTCGCGCAGCCACGAGGTGTAACGCTGGTAGCTGTTCATCACCGAATTCGAGTAAACGTTGACGCATTTCGATATGTACAGGTTCGACTTCGCCGTGAGTTCGTCGTCTCCGGCTGGGGTTGTCGGGTCGCTGCTATTGGCCGGCGTCGGGTACGCCGGGCCGGAATTTACATCCGAAACGTCCGATTCCTTCTGTAATCGGTCGGTGATGGCGCGGCAGCCGAGGGATACGGCGAGCAGCATCGCCAGCGCGATCAGGGTCGTAATGGTGTTTTGGTGTCTTTTCATGGCGAATTTTCCTTAACCGTCGACCGGTGGAGTAAATGAATTTTGCCCCGGCCGTACGAAGAGCAAGACGCCCGAAGGCGCCGCTCTTCGGTGAAGGACGGTCAGTCTGCGCTAATTTGCGGATTCGGCCGGAGCAGGCTCTGGAGGCGGTGGGGGAGCGGGCAATTCTGAATCTACATTTTCATCCGGCGCGAGCCAGGTGAAAATGAACCCCGCGAGAAGGGCGCCGAGGATCGGTGCGAGCCAGAAAAGCCAGAGCTGCGAGATCGGGCCGCTGCCGCCGCCGAAAAGTACGAAGAGAGCCGGTCCTGTGCTGCGTGCGGGGTTGACCGAAGTATTCGTAACGGGGATGGAGATCAGGTGGATCAGCGTGAGGCATAGCCCGATCGCGATGGGGGCGAAACCCTTTGGGGGACGCTCGCTTGTCGATCCGAGAATGACGATGAGGAAGAAGAAGGTCATCACCACTTCCGACACGAAAGCAGCGAGGGCGGTGTATTTGCCAGGCGAGAGGTCCCCGAAACCGTTCGAGGCGAATCCGCCGGCGACCGAGAAATCCGCTTTCCCGGTCGCGATCAAATAAAGAATGCCGGCACCTGCGATCGCGCCCAGAAGTTGAGCACCGATGTAGTGGGGAAGTTCGTTAGCGGGGAACCGCTTGCCCGCCCACAGCCCTATCGACACTGCGGGGTTGAAATGCCCGCCTGAGATATGCCCGAGTGCGTAAGCCCCGGTTAAAACGGTCAGCCCGAATGCCAGGGCTACCCCCGCGAAGCCGATCCCGAGCGTCGGGTAAGCCGTAGCGAGCACGGCACTGCCGCAGCCCCCCAGAACAAGCCAAAGCGTACCGAGAAACTCCGCGGTCAGCCTTCTACTCATCAGCATAAAGACTCCTCCTATCGATCGAATCTATTGTCTGAAAACGGTTTACGAGAACTTCCGCAAAATATAACAGACCGTGATCGAAAGCAAGGTACCACGCTAAATGAATCCGGGCCGGTTTCCATCAGGAGACCGGCCCGGAATATAATTCAGGACGATCGGCCAAGTAAAATCAGATGGCGGAGAGGGTGGGATTCGAACCCACGGTACCCGTTAGGGTACAGCAATTTTCGAGACTGCCCGATTCAACCACTCTCGCACCTCTCCGCGTGCGAATCTATGATTCTACGCTGTCGTCGCGGAGAATTTCAAGCCGCAGTGGGCTCGTGTATCGCAAGATACATATTTATTTTGGATGTAATACAACACTTGTTAAGAGGTTTGGCTTATGAAACCCATCGGCGGTGGCATTACCCCTAGCCGCGGAGGCATCGTGATCGGGATCGGGCTTGGGGGCCTGTTCGACAGTTTCCTGTTTCACATGATGCTGCAGTGGCACCACATGCTATCGAATGTCATCCCGGCGGACTCGATGGAAAATCTGCACCGCTTGATGTACTACGACGGGTTGTTCGATGCGTTCAATTTTGCAGTGCTGCTCATTGGGTCGATACTTCTATGGCGGGCCGCTTATTACCGTTCGCCGATACCATCGTTCGGGCCTTTTATGGGGCAGCTTTTGTTCGGAGCCGGGCTGTTCAACCTTATCGAGGGGATCGTCGATCACCACATCCTGTCAATCCATTACGTGCGGCAGGTGCCGGAATATCTTTATTACAACATCGGTTTTCTTGCAGCTGGTGCACTGCTGCCGCTAATCCTCGGCTGGCTGCTGATGAGGCGGACGGGTCGCCGGTCGTTAAGAGGCTGAACCCTCCGCTGCGGGTCGCGTCACTCGCCGTTCCCTGAAGAATTCCTGCATTAAGAGTCTGCACTCGTCGGCTAGGACGCCGCTCTCGATCTTCATTCTGTGGTTCAATTCCTGGCTGTCGCAGAGGCGGAATTTGGTCTCCACCGCACCGAACCGCTCGTCGTGGGCACCGAAAACCAGACGCGAAACTCGAGCGTTCACCAAGGCCCCGGCGCACATCGCGCATGGTTCTATGGTCGTGTAAACGGTCGTCCCGGTCAGGCGGTAATTGCCGAGTTTTTCGGCCGCGGCTCGCAGTGCGAGGATCTCTGCGTGGGCGGTGGGATCGCTGTTAGTGATCGTTCGGTTCGACGCCACTGCGAGCAGTTCACCTTCCGCCGAAACTATGCACGCCCCGATCGGCACCTCTTCCAGATCGCGTGCCTTCTCGGCCTCCGCGAGGGCTATTTGCATGAATTCGATATCGCCGTCGGACATAAACGCTCATTGTAAAGGTCCAAGGTTCGAAGTTCCACCACTGTTCAGAGTTCAAGCTTTAGCTTGTATTCGGTGACCCAAGGACGTTTCGTTGCTGCGGGTACCAAGCAAAAGCTTGAACTCTGGACTAAAGGTCAATGTTTTTCTTGCGTAGGATGCGAGTGTCGTGACAAACTAGTTGTTGGCGACGGCTTTGTTCGCCGCCCTCCTTTAAACGCTCTCTCTTAACGCCATATGAATGACGATGTTCGGTTTGGAGCCCCTCGCCAAACCGGTGAAGACATCCATACGACGAGCGTCCCGGACGCTTTCAAGGCTTTCGCCGACGAGGTCAGCAGGCGCAACCAAAATTCTCAGACCACACCGGCAACCATACCGCAGAAACTGCAGCCCGCCGAATTCAACACGGCGATGGTGCATTTTTACCGCGGCGAGGTTCAGCGGTCCAATATATGGCGTAACCGGCTCGACGCGACGACGAACTGGGCGGTGATCACCGCCGGCGCTACGCTTTCGTTCGTCTTCAGCTCGCCGGACAACCCGCACTTCGCGATCCCGATCAACTCACTTCTAGTTTCGATCTTCCTTTTCATGGAGGCCCGGCGCTTCCGTTACTACGAGGTGTGGGCGAACCGCGTGCGAATTCTCGAGACCGGCTATTTCGCCCCGATGCTGTCGCAGCGGGTGATCCCGCCGGATAAGGAATGGGCCGACCATATCTCGGCCGATCTGATCACCCCGCACTTCACCATCAGCGAGTGGGAAGCGATCGGGCGGCGTCTGCGGGCGAATTACCTCTGGATCTTCATGCTGCTCGCCCTTTCGTGGACGCTGAAGGTGTACATTCACCCGTCCCCGATCCCGACCGCGACGCCCCAGGACCTGGAGCGGTTTTGGTCCGTTTTCGTTACGCGGGCCACGGTCGGCCTTGCTCCGGGCTGGCTTGTTATTTTGGTCGGGGCACTGTTCAATTTCGCGATCCTTTTTATCGCGTTCAGCACGATTCGGCTGAAGAACGCCTCGAGCGAGGTGCTGCCGCTCGAGAATTTCGAATGGCACCCGTTCAAGCAGGTCTCCGAATGGGCCGAGACAAGCCTCAAACGCAAACCTACCATCCGACGATCGAAGAAAGCCCGAAACCGTATGCGATCGGTCCACAAAACGGAAGCGTAGTTTTTGCCCGCGAATTTACGCGAATAAAAGCAAATCAATGGCTAGAGGCAGCGCCCGGTGGGTTCCATCCGGGCGCTTTAGCATTTTCGTAATTCGCGAATATTCGCGTAAATTCGCGGGCGAAATCCCTTTGTGTTATTTTGCTTCTATCAAGAATCTTACAAAGGAGATAACCCACAACTGATGCCTATCGAACTGGATGAACGCGGACGCGCGCTGGAGAACGAGTATTTCCACAGGAAAGAGCAGGAACTGCTTGCGAAGATGAAGGAGAGGATCTCCGGCGAGGACGCGAAGGACGCCCAGATGAAATGCCCGCGGTGCGACGGCGAACTTTTCGAAAGCACCTATGAAAACGTCACCATCGACGTCTGCAACAAATGCTCGGGGGTCTGGCTCGACGCCGGCGAACTCGCCCAGATCGCCGTTAAGGATGAGGAAGGAAAGGGCTGGTTCGGGAAATTGTTCGGATAGAAGCCGGTCCTATGCGACGAAAAATACTCGGCATTTTTGTTTTCCTGGCGTTCGCGCAGGTCTGCTTTGCACAAGCCGCTTCGCAGAAGGCACCACTTCCGCCGAACGTTCAGGAGCGCCGCCTGACGAGCAAACTTATGGGGCGCGAAATGCCTTACCGGGTCATTCTTCCGGTCAAGTATGACCTGAACAAGGATGCCCGGTACCCGGTCATTTATCTGCTTCACGGCCTGACCGGGCACTACAATAACTGGACGGAACTGTCGAAATTGGTGGATCACGCCACTGGCTTTGACACCATACTGATAACTCCCGAAGGCGAAAACGGTTGGTACACCGACCACACTTCCATGCCTGATGAGAAATGGGAAAGCTACATCATCAGCGAATTGATCCCCGAGATCGATAAGAACTTTAGGACCATTAGCAGCCGAGACAAACGAGCGATCGCGGGCCTTTCAATGGGGGGCTACGGCTCGATAAAATTTGGACTGAAATACCCGGATAAGTTCATTACCGTCGGCTCTTTTAGCGGTGCATTGGGTGCTGCGTCGTACACCGAGAAACTGATACCTGGTGCGATCGGCAAAACGATCGACGGCATCTTCGGGCCCGTCGGCTCTGACACCCGAAAGTCGAACGATATATTCGAGATCGTTCGATCGCTCAATCCCGAGAAGACAAAAGCCCTTCCATTCATTTATCTCGACTGCGGCACGGAGGACTTTCTATTCCAAAACAATCGAGAATTCGTCTCGCTGCTGATCGAAAAGAAAGTCCCTCACGAATATCGCCAACTTCCCGGCACTCATAACTGGAAATACTGGGACCAGCAGGTGCAGGAATTCCTTCGCGTTGCGGATCGAGCTTTTAACTCTCAGGGCGTCGTTGGAACTAGATAATCAAGGAGCCAAACAAAGGCATTGACAGTTTAGAAACTCCCAGTCTGCGAAGCAGATGAAATAATTGTAGCCCCACGTGTAGCGAAGCGAAACGTGGGGCGGCGACAGTCAATTTGTTAGAGCGTGTGGAACACGCAGCATATGCCGGTCCCCGTCAAGTTATGCCGCCTGTTTCACAGGCTGCGTGCCCGGTGAGCCGCTACCCCAGGTTCCGCTACGCTTCGCCTGGGGCTAAAGTTATGTCGTCCGTTTCGCGGGCTAAATTCTTTTGTCCCTACGCCTCGCGGCTTTCCAGCGAACAAAATTTAGACACAGGCAAGAATGATGAAGTCGATATTAGTTTTAATTTTAGTCCTGACCTTTGCCGTTTTTGGCTGGGCGCAAAGCGACCAGGAAAAACGGATTTCCGAGATCCAGGCGGCGTTGAAGCAGCAGGGCTTTGACGGATGGCTGTTTTACGATTTTCGCGGGAGCGACATTCTCACGCCGCGGATATTGAAGACGGAGCGGTTGGGCGGTTCGCGGCGGTGGTTTTATTACATTCCTGTGCAGGGCGAGCCGGTGAAAGTGGTGCATGCGATCGAGCCGGACCAGTTGGATTCGCTGCCGGGAAAGAAGTTGATCTATCGTGAGTGGGGCCTGCTGAAGAAACAGGTCGACGCGGCGATCCATTCGAACAAGAGCGGTAAGGTTCGCATCGCGATGCAGTATTCGCCGGACAATGACATTCCTTATATCTCGCGCGTGGATGCGGGGACGATCGAGATGGTCAGAAGCCTGGGCGTGACGATCGATTCGAGTGCCGACCTCGTGCAGCAGTTCGAAGCTGTCTGGACGGACGAGCAGCTTGCGATGCACACCGAGGCTGCAACGAAGATGCAAAAGGTGATGATCGAAACATTCGCCGAGATCAAGCGCCGCATCAACGCGAACATCCCGACCACCGAGAACGACGTGCAGCAGTTCATGATGAAGCGCTACGACGAGGAAGGGATGAACCCCTCGCCGATGATCGTCGCCGTGAACGCGAATGCCGCATCACCGCACTATTTCCCGCGGAAGGACAAAGGTGCCGCGATAAATCGCGGCGACCTGGTGCTGATCGACACCGTTACGAAGGTCAAAAAGCCGAAGGCTCCTGCTGCCGATCTGACGTGGGTGGGATACGTCGGCGAGACGGTTCCGGGGGAATACACAAAGGTCTGGAACATCGTTTTCGAAGCGCAGCAGGCGGCTCTTAAAGCTATCCGCGATGCTTTCAAAGCGGGCCGACCTATCACGGGAGCACAGGCCGACGACGTCGCTCGCGGCATCATCGCAAAGGCCGGTTACGCCGATCAGTTCCTCCACCGCACCGGTCATTCGATCGGCGAGGAAGGCCACGGCAACGGCGCCAACATCGACAATCTCGAAACCCGCGATTCACGCCGGCTTATTCCCCGAACGGCGTTTTCGATCGAGCCGGGGATATATCTCGAAGGAAAATTCGGCATCCGCTCGGAGATCGACGTGTACCTGACCGGCACCGACGCGATCATCACCGCGCCGCATCAGACGGAAATAATTGCAATCTTGAAGTAGGATGCGGAGCAATAAGCAATAAGCAATAAGCAATAAGCTGTAGAAAGATTGTCTGGGAATAAAAATGAAGGATTTTCGAAGTCTCTCTGTCTGGCAGAAATCGCACGAACTGACTCTCGCGGTGTATTCCGCAACCAAAAGTTTTCCGAGAGAGGAACTCTTCAACTTAACGAGTCAGATGCGCCGTTCCTGTTCATCTATTCCGTCGAATATTGCTGAAGGATGCGGTCGAGGCTCGAATGCAGATTTTCAGGGATTTCTGCAAATTGCCTTCGGATCTATTAGCGAACTGGATTATCAGTTAATGCTAAGTAAAGATCTCGGGTATCTCGATCACGGCAGTCACAGGGAACTCAGTTTAAGGGTAGTTGAAATTCGTCGTATGTTGTCGGCACTAATACGAAAGGTTCAATCTGCTTGAACGATGCTGGTAGAGGCTTTGTCTATTGCTTGAAACTTATTGCTTATTGCTAACTTGTACTAATGCTTAATTTTGCTATTGAAACTGCCCGCGATGCCGGGCATTTATTGCTTGAGAAATTTGGCCGGATCACGGCCGTGACCAAGAAGGGTGATATCAATCTAGTTACCGAGGCTGATCTGGCTTCGGAAGCCCTTATCATCGAGCGGATAAAGTCGCACTATCCGAAGCATGCGATACTGGCCGAAGAGGCCGGCAATGCCGTCGTCGTTGACGGAACGAACGTGTGGAAATGGATAATCGACCCGCTCGATGGGACCACGAACTACGCCCACGGCTACCCGTGCTTCGCCGTCACCCTCGCATTGGAGCATGATGGAGATGTGGTCATCGGCGTCACCTTCGACCCGACGCGAGGCGAGCTTTTCGCGGCGGAAAAGAAACAGGGCGCGACGCTCAACGGCAAATCGATCAGCGTTTCATCGACCGAACGCCTCAGCGAATCTCTCATCTGCACTGGCTTCCCGTACGATTTCAAACGAAAAGAGGATTTCGCCCGGCATTTAACGGCATTTTTGCTCAGCTCCCGCGGCGTACGTCGCGATGGTTCCGCCGCGATCGATCTTGCTTACGTGGCGTGCGGGCGGTTCGACGGCTTCTGGGAAGAGGGCCTGAACCCTTGGGACATGGCTGCCGGGAAACTCCTGATCGAGGAGGCCGGCGGATGGGTGACCGATTACAGCGGCGGGGCGTTCAGCATTTACACGCCGCCCGTCGTCGCCAGCAACGGCCGCATCCACAACGAGATGCTCGACATCCTGCGATAAGGCGAAAAAGACAAATCCCGCAGCCTTGTGCTAGTCTTGATTGCTTGAAGTGATACCGGTTACCGAATCTGTTGCCCGAGTTGAGGGCATTCGGCTGCCGTGCACCCTATGGCCTGGTTCAGACGAGACAAACCCAAAATAGATACCCCCGACGGCGAGGAGCGCAATGTCAAGACCGAGGGCATTTTCGTGAAATGCCCAGAATGCGAGAGCGCCCTTTATAGACGCGAACTTATCGAATCGCACCAGGTCTGCACGCATTGTTCGTATCATTTCAGGTATCCGGCGCGGGACCGATTGACCGACCTCTTCGACGACGGGAAATTCGAATGGCTCGACGAGGAAGTGACATCGGCCGACCCGCTCGAATTCGTAGACACGAAGCCGTATAAGGACCGGATCGAACAGGCGAAAGCCTCCTCCGGCTTGCCTGAAGCGATCGTCTCGGGTGGCGGCAAGGTCGGCGGTCATCTCGTTTATGCCGGGGCGATGGATATGTCGTTCATCGGCGGCTCGATGGGTTCGGCCGTGGGCGAGAAGATCACGCGGCTGATCGAAAGAGCACTTGAGAACAAAGGAGCCGTCATCGTCTATTCGGCTTCGGGCGGAGCGAGGATGCAGGAAGGCACACTCAGCCTGATGCAGATGGGCAAGATCTCCGCCGCACTCGCGATGCTGCACGAAGCACGGCTGCCGTTCATTTCCGTCCTGACAGACCCGACTACGGGCGGCGTGACGGCGAGTTTTGCGATGCTCGGTGACGTCATCATCGCCGAACCGAAAGCCCTGATCGGCTTCGCCGGCCCTCGTGTTATCGAGCAAACGATCCGACAGAAGCTCCCGAAAGGTTTCCAACGCAGCGAATTTCTGCTCGAGCACGGGATGGTGGATATGGTCGTGGACCGCCGCGAGATGCGCGACACCATCGTCCGCCTCCTCGATTTCATGATGGAGAAGTGATGATCACCGAGATCCTTTCGCAGCTCTACCAACGCGACCTCGAGAAGCTGAAGATCGAGATCGGACAGTATACTTCAGACGAACAGCTTTGGTCCGTGTCGGACGGCATCACAAATTCCGGCGGGAATCTTGCACTCCACCTGATCGGCAACCTGAAACACTTTATCGGTGCCGTTCTCGGTAAAAGCGGCTACGTCCGCGACCGCGATGCTGAGTTTGCCTCGAAAAACATTTCCAAGGACGACCTCCTGACCGCAATCGATGAAACCTCTGAGGCCGTCACCTCGACGCTCCCGAAACTCACGCCTGAGGACCTCACTGCGGTTTACCCCATCGAAGTCTTCGGCCACCCGATGACCACCGAGGCGTTCGTTATACACCTGAGCACGCACCTCAATTACCACCTCGGGCAGATCAACTACCACCGACGGCTGACAGCGTCGTGAACTTCGCAGAAGCTCAATCCTATCTTTTCTCGCTCGGCAACGAGGTCGAGACGATGAAACTCGGGCTGGAGAATATCACGGCGCTTCTGGCAGCGTTGGGCGAACCCCAGAACAAATACAAAAAGGTCCAGGTCGCGGGAACGAACGGAAAAGGCTCCGTCTGTGCGTTTCTCGATTCGATCTGCCGCGAGGCCGGGATCCGGACAGGGCTGTATACATCGCCTCATCTCGTTTCGATAACAGAGCGGGTGAAGATAAACGGCATGGATATTGACGAGGACGAATTTGCCCGGTTGGCCACCCGCATACGTGAAACGGCAGAATCGCTTCTTGCAGAAGGGCAGTTGGCCTACCGGCCGACGTTTTTCGAGCAGGTCACCGCCATCTCCCTCCTCGCCTTCGCCGAACACAACGTCGAACTCGCCATTCTCGAAACCGGCCTCGGCGGCCGCTACGATGCTGTCACGGCGGCGAACGCCGAGATCGCAGCCATCACGCGAATCGATCTGGATCACCAAGAATATCTGGGCGATACGATTGAGGAAATAGCGGCGGAAAAGGCGGCTATCATTAGGCAAGATTCGGTTGTTGTAATAGGCGATCAGTCAGAGATTCCGCTTGGGGTAATTCATGAACGGTGTAGGAAGG
>JAEZJR010000109.1 GCA_023415725.1 Acidobacteriota bacterium | reverse complement strand
GGGAGTCAGGTAGAGATCTGGAATTCTTCTATCAACGGCAACACCAATTCGGATCTTTCAATGCCCCGCGAGGTCGTAACGCGCCCCTTTCCCGAGGTTCGTTCGTTTAGAGAACTTCGACACAATTTCCCTCGCCGATTGAATGAGTACGTTTGGGATTATCGATACAGATCACCCAGCCGGTTAAGCATGATGAAGCACCGGCGAAACCATCATCTCCCGATCGCCGTTCAGGCCCTTAAGCTGCCCGCAAGACTATTGGCCGCGATGCGGACCGAACATCTGTTAGAAGACGCCGTTGAACGATCACTGCTGGCCTTTCCCCGGTCGGCGGAAGCTTCGAAGAGATTCCGAGCAGATCAGCCCGATGTAGTAGTTTCGACCGGCCCATTTCAATTTGAGCAGCCGGCTGTGGTTTCTGCCGCGAAAGCGATGGGCATACCGGTAATAGCGTACATACCGTCTTGGGATAACGTATCGACCAAAAACAGAATGGTCTTTAAACACGATGCCTATATCGTTTGGAACGATCAGGTAAAAGAGGAACTTCAGACATTCTATCCACATACCAGGGAAACACCGGTCTATGTGGCGGGGGCCCCACAATTTGATCTATTCAGGCAAGAGAGGTTCTTTCAAACTCGGGAAGAATTTTGTGCCGATCAGGGCTTAGATCCGCAAATTCCGATCATTGTTTATGCAGTCGGTTCTCCGAATTTCCTCAACGAACCTCCGGGAGCGGTGAATCTTGCAAAGCGAATTTCCGACGGTGCTTTAGGTTTGGTCCAGATGCTGGTCCGCCCCCACCCGATCCACGACAACTCGGAAATGAAAGCACTGTTTTCGCAGTACGGGCCGCTCGTCAAACTTCAGGTCTTCAAGAATGCAGGTAAACGGATCAATGAAAGGCTGCAGGATGAGGAGCAGGTGATCGAGTGGATAAATACCTTTCGCCATGCGGACGTGGTAGTAAATCTCTCCTCAACGGTTGTTATCGATGCTGCGATCTTCGACACCCCGGTGGTAAATCTCGATTTTGACCCGCAACCGAGCAGGGGTGACGATCAACTGATCAAGGAGATAAATCACGAGTGGACTCATTTCAAGCCCGTGGCTGAATCCGGCGGGGTCTGGCTGGTCAACGACTTTGAGGAGTTGGTTACGGCTGTCCGCACCTATTTGAAGCATCCGGAACTGCATCGCGAGCAGCGCCGGTGGATCGTCGAATATGTGTGCGGGTATGCCGACGGAAAATGCGGCGAGCGGATGGCCGATGCGATCCTTGATTTCACGACCATCACTACCGATCGGAACTGATATGTGCGGTATTGCCGGAGTTTTTCAGCGAAACGGAAAGGAAGCTAGCATCGAGGTCGCAGAACGTCTCGGGCATGTGATGACGCATCGCGGGCCGAACAACTTCGGCGCAGAACTGCGGGGAAAGGCGGCCCTTGCCCATAATCGCCTTAGCCTTTTGGACCTTTCCGAGGCAGCGAATCAACCCTTTTCCAACCGCCGATACTCCCTGGTTTACAACGGCGAGATCTACAACTTTCAGAAAACTCGCGCCCGACTTGAAAGAGAATTCGAGGTCGGGTTCAGGACCACTTGCGACACCGAAGTGCTCTTCAATTCCCTGGCCTTAGAAGGGATCGAAAAATGTTTGAGCACGACGAGGGGAATGTTCGCGTTCGCTTTCTACGATGAGTTAGAAGAAACGCTTTGGCTCGCCCGCGACCGGGTTGGAATCAAGCCCTTGTACTATTGCGAGTCGAACGGGGCAATTTATTGGGCCTCGGAGATCAAGGCGTTGGCGCAAATTCTGGGACTGCAACCAGATCCGGTAAGGACGCTCTTCGCCGCTAACAACATTGCCGAGAAATCGCCCGAGTTCACCCTTTTCAAAGGTGTAAAGTCCGTCCGGCCTGGCAGCTACCTGCGGATCGGACTAAGAGGCGAACCTGTCGAAACGATCTATTACGATGTCGTAGAAGATTTCGACCTCGACTACCACAAAGAGCTCAACGAGAAACCTTCCGATAAGATCCTTGGCGATTTTGACCTAATTTTCTCGCAGGCTGTCCAAAAAATGCTGGTAAGCGACGCTCCGGTCGGCGCATTCGTTAGTGGAGGCATCGATTCGAGCATGATTTCGGCGGTGGCCTCGAAACATAATGCCGATATTAAACTTTTCACAGCCAATATTGTGGGCAAATACTCGGAATATGAAGATGTGAAGGCACTCTCGAACTACATCGATAAAGACGTTTACGAATATCGATTTGAGCCCGACATGATACTTCGAGATTGGGCGGCGGTCACTTACCATTACGAATGCCCGATCGTGGTGCACGTAAACTCAATACCGTTCTCGAACGTTGCACGACTCGCGCGAGATTCTAACGTAAAGGCCGTGCTCACGGGTGAGGGGGCCGACGAACTTTTCTTAGGCTATCCACGTCTATTGACCAGACGCTATGACAGCATCGCCGCGATGCCAAAGGATCTTTTTGAGTCGCTGTGCAAGGTCGTTCCGAAGCTGCATTCATACGTATTCGAGAATAACGGCAATACGCCGATCGCATTTCTTAACAACCTGGTACAGGGCTTCGAATTGGAACAGCTTGAATACCGAGCGTCGGAAAGACTGTCGGGGCTTTCCGCTCGCAACCGGGACGAGCAGTACATGACGATCAAGATGATCAGGGAGCACCTGATCACCCTGCTGCATAGAAACGACAGAATGGGAATGATGTCGTCCATCGAGGCTCGATTCCCTTTCCTCGATGAGGAGATGGTGAGGTTCGCGGTCAACTTACCGTCCAAATACAAGATAGGCAGGACAAGGCGGTTCCATAATTACAAGCATCCATTCCTTGTTGATAAGTGGATTGTACGCAAGGCTGCTGAGAAATATCTCCCCAAGAGGATCGTTCGCAAGAAGAAAGAAGGATTCCCGATGTACGGGCACAAATTCTTAAAGATCGATCAAGGATTTTTCCGCGACGGTTGGGTCGCGGATAATCTGGGACTCTCAAGGTCTGCCCAATCCTTCCTAGTTGAATCTCAGGAGCCATACTTTGTGGCAAAGCTTGCATCCGTTGAAGTGTTCGGTCGGATCTATTCGATGGGCCACTCGATCGATGAGGTTAGCCGACATATTCGTGACAATGCACAAGTCAATTTGGAAAGCGAGCAGTCCGCTTTGCAGTCCGTTTATCATTTAGGGCAATGCATTCTGCCCTATTTTCATTGAACCGACCGCTTTTCCGAATACTGCGTGCAGCATCAGATAGATCAAGTGTTTGACAGAGGCACTCGAGACACTCAGCAACCGGCAGAGGTGGTAACACAAATTCGGTCTGAATTGGTTGAAGGCGTGGATGGATCGCTGAATACCGAACCGCGCCCCCTTGATCGAGGAGAGCGGGGCGGGGTGGTTGTGCTCATCCCCCGCGGGGAGGTCATCCGAAACTTTGTTTACAGCGGCACCCTCGATGAAGTAGCAAAACAGGAACGCCTTTGGTTGTTTTCGATAACTACTGACTCCGAGATCGACGAGGAATTGCGTAGAAAGTTTGGGCCCATCCACCCACTCGAGGAGTATTACGAGCGGTGGCCCGTAAGGATACAGCGTGAGATCCTCGACGTCGCTCACAACCGTTGGGTATGGTCACGCGCGGCGCAGGAGCGCTCGCGCCTGCGAGATACCGAGGCCGTGACGTTTCCGATGAGATCAAAGCGCGTGGCGAAAAAGATCGTCAGCTACCCATTTGCGAACAGATTCGGATTGAGCTTGCTGCAACGAACGGAACGGGCGTCGAGCCGATTGCTGAGCACCACAAAGGATTACGAACTTGAATTCAAACGTATCCGGCCCTCTCTCGTTTTCAATGGGTCTCACGTTCACAGTCGCAATGCGACCCAGGCGATACAGGCTGCGCAGTGGCTCGGGATCCCGACCGCCACATTCATATTCAGCTGGGACAATCTTACGTCGCAGGGGCGGATCATGCTGCCGTACGACTACTTTTTGGTCTGGAACGAGCAGTTGAAACATCAGCTTCTGGAAATGTACGGCTGGGTGAAACCGGACCGCGTGTTCGTCACTGGCACACCTCAATTCGACCATCATTTTCAGTCGAGGTTTTACTTGAGTCGGGAAGATTACTGCGTGCAGACGGGAGCGGATCATCGCCGACCGATCATTCTTTACACCACGGGTATGGCAAACCATATGCCTGGCGAACCTGAGATAGTCGAGGGGATCGCCGATATCTTGTCCGAATGCCCCGAGGACACTCGGCCGCAGCTTCTGGTCCGGGTCTACGCAAAAGATCTGACCGGAAGGTTTGATGAACTCAGGCGCCGCCGGCCTGATATTCTCTTTGCCGATCCGCTGTGGGAGGCCAAATGGCTAACTCCGAAGTACGAGGATTCTTTCGCACTGGTGAATGCCTTGCGGCATTGCTCGATCGGGATCAATGTCGCCTCGACGGTCTCTCTAGAACTCTGCATGTTCGATAAACCGGTGATCAACGTCGGTTACAATCCGCCGAGCGTTCCTGATCACGAGCTCTCGTACGCGGATTATTATGAGTTCGACCACTACAAACCCGTAGTAGAAAGCGGTGCGGTCCAGGTGGCGACCTCTGTTAATGATATGCGCCGCCTGATCCACGACTCGTTAGCGAACCAGCATGATGGTGCGGACGAGCGGAAGGACCTTATCAGCCGAATGTTCGGTACCAGTCTCGACGGCTCTTCCGGCAAAAGGGTCGCCGACCTCCTTGTGAATATAGCGAGGAACAAGGCTGTCATTTAGATGAGCACGCCAACAATTTCGGTCGTGACTCCCACATTTCTTCGTCCCGTTGAGGTTGCCGGCCTCCTTGAGAACATCGCACTCCTGCCGCTGAGGCCCGACGAAATAATACTCGTGGACGGTGCTCCGTCAGGTCATGACGAAACAGAACAGGTCGTCCGATCGATCATCGAAACCTACCCGATCCGAATCAATTATATCCGTCAAGATGGCGGGACCGCGATCCAAAGGAACCATGGCATCGATGCAGCAAAAGGAGATTTTATCGCTTTCATTGATGACGATGTACGACTTGCTCCCGACTTCTTTCGGACGATCCTCAAGGTCTTTGAAACGGACCACGAGCGTAGCGTAGGGGGTGTCGTGGGCTATCGTTCGAACGAGTATTTCGATTCGACCACGTCTGAAAGATGGCGTTGGTATCGCAGCCTGGGGCTTCTTACAACTTTCGAACCGGGTCGATACGATTTCGAATGCGGATACCCGATCAACAACAGTATGCAGCCGCCTTTTTCGGGGACGCGGCCGGTGGACTTCATGACAACGGCATGCGCGGTGTGGCGTAGACAGGTTTTCGATTCCGGCCTTCGTTTTGACGAGTTCTTTCGAGATTATGGAGTGCTCGAAGACGCTCATTTATCACTCCGGGCGGCCCGCGATTGGAAACTACTGCAATGCGGAGACGCCCATTGTGTAGAACTCCGTTCCCCGAACGGCCGCTCGGATCGGCGAAGTATCGGTTATAAGGCAGTAGCGAACTACTACTACGTGTTTCGTGATGTTGCCGGGCCACTCGACAACGGGCGCCTGTTCCGGTTTTGGCGCTTTCAGGCGTTTGAATTGTTCCGTCTCGGATTGTCGGCGGTGCGACGATTTAGGTCTGATGATCTACTTGAGATCGTCGGTCGTGTCGAGGGGATTTTTAGTACTGTTGGCCGCAACTAGCGTCGATTTCTCTAGCATGCAAAACGAAGCCGCAGTTCAGGAAGAGACCCGACGAATTCGAACTGAATATCAGCGCCGCGAAAAAGAGATCGGGGCCGAACTATACGCCCCATGGCAACCGGGCGAAATGTTCATGATCGCCGAGCGGGAGAGGGTCGCGGCTCTATTGCTAAAGAAGATCGGCAAGTTTCCTACTAAGGGGGACCGCTGTCTGGAAGTTGGCTATGGAAGACTGGGGTGGCTGGGAAGGTTGATCTCCTGGGGGATGAGGGAGGGAGACCTGTACGGGATCGAACTTGACGAGGAACGAGCATCGATCGCACAAGCGTCACTCCCCAACGCTCGATTACTTGTCGGAAACGCAAATCGCCTGCCCTGGCAAAATCACCATTTCGATCTGGTAGTTGTTTCAACTCTCTTCTCTTCCATCCTCGACGAGAATTTTCGGCTTCTTGTCGCAAGGGAGGTAGATCGTGTTCTTACAGAGGGGGGCGTGGTGCTTTGGTACGACGCCGCGGTAGGCAATCCGCGTAACAAACAGATCCGCGGGATCGGCCGTTCAGAGATCGTCAGGTTATTTCCAAACTATGATCACCAGTTCCGGTCGGTCACATTGGCTCCGCCAATTTTACGTAGGGCGGCAAGTTTGAGTTGGGTGTTGGCAACGTTGCTTAGCTCGCTTCCCTTTTTGCGAACCCATTTTATTGCGGTAATGACCAAGCACTGACTGTAATGCGACTCGCAGTGGTTTCTCACAAGCTGGTCTGGAGATCAGACACCGCACCAATTCCCTACCTGACAGATGGGGGCTTCCCCTTCCAAATGGAGGCGATCTCTGAACTGTTCGAATCAACGACCCTGCTTGTCCCCTGCACCAAGACCGAAACTGTTCGCGGCCTCACGGCGCTGCGGGGTAAGAAGGTCAATGTAGTGCCCTTGTCGCCTCCAAAGGGCAGTGGTTTTAGAAGGAAACTCGACATCCCGCGATGGTTGATCAGGAACGGAACAAGTATCTGGAAAGAGGTTCGGCGCGCAGACGCGGTTCATACCCCGATCCCGGGCGACGTCGGTACGATCGGAATGCTTTTCGCCTTGCTGCTTCGTAAGCCACTTTTTGTTAGACACTGCGGAAACTGGTTCGTTCAGCGGACCGTCGCGGAGAGGGTGTGGAAATGGAGTATGGAGCATTTCACGGACAAGCGAAACGTGATGCTCGCGACCGGCGGATCGCAAGAGCCACCTTCTGCTCGCAATAAGAACATCAAATGGATCTTTTCCACTTCGCTCCGTCGCGAACAGATGAAGAACCGGCTTCCTCGCAGTTTGCCCGCTGACGGCAATGTCCGGATCGTCACCGTCTGCCGACAGGAACCGCGGAAAGGCACGGACGTAGTGATCAAGAGCATGCCCTTGATCCGAAAAGCATTTCCGAACGCAACCCTCGACGTGGTAGGCGAAGGAACGCTTTTGACCGAATTGATGGGTCAGGTAAATCGCCTGGAACTTGATCCTGCCGTTCGATTTCACGGCAAGCTCGAGCACAGATCAGTGCTCGATATTCTCGAACGCTCGCACGTCTTCTGTTTCCCAACCTCAGCTTCCGAGGGTTTTCCGAAAGTAGTTCTCGAAGCTCTCGCTGTCGGCCTGCCGGTCGTTGTTACGCCGGTTTCGGTCTTGCCTGAGCTCATGAAGTCGGGCGGCGGTGTCTTGGTCGACAAGCCTGAGCCCGACATCGTGGCGGCCGCCGTTAGAGATATCTGCTCAGATCGATCGGGATACATCGAAATGTCCGCGAAAGCCATTGACACTGCCCGTCAATACTCCTTGGAGGATTGGCAGATGCGAATCGGAGAAATACTGCGGGGAGCCTGGGACGTCACATCGTTAGCCGAAAGGCCCTCAAGCGAGCGGGTCAGTTAATGCGAGTTTGTTTTGTGATCGGGACGCTCGGGCGAGGGGGAGCCGAACGCCAGTTACTTTACATGCTCAAGGCACTTCTGGTTGAGCAGATACACGTAAGGGCCGTTTGCCTTACTAAAGGGGAAGCTTACGAGAGAGAGATAAGCGACCAGGGAATAGATGTCGACTATATCGGCCATTCGCCGGGCAGGCTGTCGCGTCTGACCAAACTGACCTCGAATCTGCGGAAACGGCCCGCCGACCTGATCCAAAGCACGCATTTTTACACCAATATCTACGCGGCCGCCGCCGGGCGTGTAATGAATGTTCCGAGCATCGGAGCGATACGAAATGACCTGACCAGCGAAGTAGCTTCGAACGGAATCTGGGGGCGGTGGCAATTGTCCCTACCCCGTTCGCAGATCGCAAACACAAATCTCGCCGTAGAGCGGGCAATTGCAGCCGGATACGAATCAAAACGAATTTTCCTGGTCCGAAACGCCGTCGCCACGAACGAGGTAGAGACAAGATCTAAAACGGATTCAAAAACACGCCTGCTATTTGCTGGCCGTTTGGTCGACCAGAAGCGGCCCGAACTGTTTATCGATCTTGCCCACAGGCTATGCCGGGAACTTAATGATCGCGACCTCGAGTTTGTGATCGCTGGTGACGGCCCGCTCAGATCGGTGCTTGAGGAACGTGTCGCCAGAGATCGATTGGGCAAGGAGAAGATCAAGTTTATCGGCGAACAGCCGTTCATGCCCGACGTTTACAAATGCGCTGACATCCTTGTCCTGACCTCGGCTCATGAAGGAACGCCGAACGTGATCTTAGAGGCAATGGCGCACGGCCTCCCCGTGATCGCAACCCGTGTCGGCGGTGTCCCTGAGGTCGTGCCCGATGGCTGTGGATTCCTTATCGAGCCGGGCGACCTCGAAGGGTTGGTTAGCTCCGCCACCACCTTGATCCTTGACGACGATACCCGTGAACGTATGGGCAGACAGGCAAGATCGCATGTCAGGGTCAATCACTCTATCAACCGCTTGCAGGAGCGGTTAATGGAAGTTTATTCAAGTGTGTTGAATCACAAAGAGGTCCATTCGTGAATGCCGAGATCTTGATCAGCCAACCTCTTTCCAGAGGAAAGAGTATTGAAATAGACAAGCAGTGGACGACACGGGAATTCCGCATCGTGATGATCGGAACGCTCGTTCACCTTCCCTTAGGTCTCGCTCTCTACAACGCGGGCTCACTTGCGATCCTGCACCCCCTGCTTGTATTCGCGTTAGGGCTGTACCTTGCGCTGAACAGACGGGTCTCCCTCGTGAATGTCGGGATGCTCGCAGGATATATTGTGGGGTCTGAGGTTCTTTGGCGGATGGCGCACATTCCCATTTACTGGGAATCCGGGAAATACATGTCGGCCGCCGTCCTTGCACTGGCCCTGATGAAACGTCACCGGTATCGATTTCCGCCGATCCCGTTCGTGTATTTCCTATTACTCGTTCCCGGCTGTCTCCTAACCATCGCCAGCGTGACCATTTCGGAAGCGTATTCGGAACTTAGCTCCAACATGTCCGGGCCTCTTTTGCTGGTCGTCGCTTGTTGGTTCTTTCACAATTGCCGAATGAATCCAAACCAGCTTAAACGGCTGCTGACTGCAATAATGCTGCCATTGTTCAGCGTTGCAGTCTCGACCATGTTCTACACGATAACTAACGAGGAAATCCAGTTTTCAGGAAATTCCAACTTTGCTACCAGCGGCGGATTCGGCCCAAATCAGGTGTCATCTATGCTGGGACTCGGGTTCTTCCTGTCTTTGGCCGGCCTTATCCTGTATAAGAAACCCTCACGCTTTACCCCCTATTTTGCCTTTGCCGGCCTCTTCTTTGCAGCGATGGCCGTGATGACGTTTTCCCGCGGAGGGATCTACAACGCGCTGGGCGGAATTCTTATCCTGACCGTATTTCAGTTCCGAAATTTCTCGAGCGGCGTTAAACGAACCGTGCCTGCATTGATCTTAGGTGGAGTGTTCTTTTTGGCCATCTTCCCCTACTTGGACTCGTTGACCGAAGGAGCTCTGGGATCGCGGTTCGAGGATACCGGAACCACGCACCGCTGGGAAATTGCGAAAGCGGACATCGAAGTATTTCTTGAGGGACCGATCTTCGGAGCCGGTGTTGGCGGGTCCTACGAAAGCCGGAGACAAATTCTCGGGTTCGGCGCGATGAGCCATACCGAATTCACTCGATTGGTTTCCGAGCACGGAGTCTTTGGGTTAGCTGCACTGATCACTCTGATGATGATGGTAGCCGCAAATCTCCACCGGACAAAAATGTTATTAGGGAAGGCATTTATTGCGGGAGCCGTCGCCTGGTCCGGCTTTTTCATGATGAATTCAGGCATGCGTCTCGCCGCACCTTCATTCATGTTTGGTATCTCATTTCTTACTTTTGTTCAGAATCGACAAATCCGCCGGTTCATTCCGGGGGCGATCAGAGTCGGGAAAGCAACGGTAAACCCAACTTAGCACTCCCGAAAACGATTTCGCCGATCGGCACTTGAAAACCCAACCGCCTTACATTCCAGGGAATATGAAGCATCTGCGACTTTGTATCATCGGAAATATTCTGGGGAGAAATCCCGGGCACATAACCACGCAGGGGCAAATATTGGGCGACTTGCTACTCAAGGAAGGTTACGCCGTGGTAATGGCTTCGTCCAAGCTCAATCGGGCACTTCGTTTGCTCGACATTGTCCGCACGATGGTCCGCTATCGAAATGAGACCGACATCCTGGTGACCGAGGTCTACAGCGGGAAGAACTTCTTCGTCGCGTACGTGGTCAGCCACCTTAGCCGAATTCTCAGGGTTCCGGCGGTATTCGTATTGCATGGAGGAAATCTCCCCGATCTGGCGAGACGCCATCCACGTTACACGGGTCGGGTGTTCGCCAGGGTGGATAGACTGATCGCCCCCTCTAAATACCTGGCGAGAAGACTGCAAGATCCGGGCCTGCAAATATCCGTCATCCCCAATGTGGTCGACCTGAGCGGCTACCCCTTTAACTTGCGGCGGTCGGTCAAACCGAACCTCTTTTGGATGCGGGCATTTCACGAGAACTACAATCCTCGAATGGCGGTTAAGGCTCTCAGTTCGATCCGAGCGAAGTACCCAAAGGCGACCCTGGTGATGGCGGGCGTCGATAAAGGGCTTGAACCGGAAGTCAAGAAAATGGCGGAAGACATGGGCCTCAGCGATGCAATTAGATTTCCCGGTTTCCTCGATCAGGAATCAAAAATAAGAGAACTCTCCAAAGCGGATATCTTTCTCAACACAAATCGCACTGACAATATGCCGGTGTCCGTGCTTGAAGCCTGTGCAATGGGCCTGCCGGTCGTCGCAACCTGCGTTGGCGGCATCCCGGATCTGATCCGAAACGGGCATAACGGTTTGCTGGTTCCCGACAGTGATGTGGAGGGCATGGTCAGTGCGGTTGAGTCTTTGTTGGAGAACCGGGAATTGGCCGTAAGACTATCGTTCAATGGCCGCAAACTGGCCGAAAGATCGTCGTGGGAAAACGTGCGTATTCAATGGGAAGAACTGTTCCGTGACCTTCATGTCGGGAGGAACGATCGAGAACTTGAGGGCCTTTCAGTTGGAAACGCAACAAATTAATGAGCATTTCGCTTAGCCTCTATCATCACCTTCCTACTCCCGCCCGATCGATCGTTGCAAGCCTTCGAGGTTACTATCTCGATCGCCGCAGATACGACAAGAACACGGAAAGGATAGTCAGCGAAGCTCTGGAGCGGGACTATTGGACCCGGAGCAACTGGGATGAGTGGCGCGCCAACCGGCTCTCGTTCATTCTGCATCGGGCTGCGACCGAGGTTCCGTTTTATCGTGAAATGTGGTCGAAACGACGACGCGAGGGCGACAGGTCCTCATACGAGTATCTGGAGAATTGGCCGGTCCTGGAGAAAACATCCTTGCGCAAGTACGCTCGTGCATTTGTTGCAGTAGACCGTGACCCTAGGAAGTTACATGTGGACCACACGAGCGGAACGACAGGGACTTCACTTGATATTTGGTCGAGCAGCGAGACGGTCAGATACTGGTACGCATTGGCGGAGGCCCGATGGCGGAGATGGTACGGGATGTCGCGGAACGAGAGATGGGCGATACTCGGCGGGCAGCTCGTGGCGCCCGTGCGGCAATCTCGCCCGCCATTTTGGGTGTGGAATGCCGGGCTAAACCAGTTGTATATGTCCAGTTATCACCTGGCCCCGCGCAATCTTGGTTCATACTTGAACGCACTTAAAGAAAAACGAGTTCGATACATCCTCGGCTATACATCTGCTCTCTACACACTCGCCCGGGCGGCACGGACGGAAAACTTCAAAGACCTTCGGCTCGATGTCGTCATTACAAACGCCGAACCGCTTTACGAACACCAACGGGAACTTATCTCAGAGGTCTTTAAGTGCCCTGTAAGAGAAACCTACGGTATGGCGGAAATGGTGGCGGCGGCGAGCGAGTGCTCCGAGGGCCGTTTGCATCAATGGCCTGAAGTCGGGGTGATCGAGTGTTCGTCCGAAACACCTGATGAGGCTGGCGACCTCATTTGTACCGGCCTGGCGAATCCCGATATGCCATTGATCCGATACAGGGTCGGAGACAGCGGGTCGCTTTCTTCTACCAAATGCGAATGTGGGAGAGGGCTTCCCTTGATCGCAAAGATCGAAGGCAGGCGCGACGATCTCATATACACGGCAGACGGGCGGCTTGTCGGGCGACTCGATCCGGTCTTTAAGGATACGGCTAGTGTGAGCGAGGCCCAGATAATTCAAAAGTCATTGCGAAAGATCCTTGTTCGATATGTCCCGATCGGCACGGTAAGGAAGGAAGTCGAAACGGCGATGGCAACGCGGATCCGTGAAAGGTTGGGGGACATAGCCGTTGAGTTCGAGCGTGTAGCCGAGATACCCAGAAGCGCTCGCGGAAAGTTCCGGGCGGTCGTTTGCGAACTCTCGCCTGAAGAGCGATCCGGGTTATAAGTGTTACCGATTCAAGTCTGTTAATGCGCGTCCATCGCTCAAAGGTTCGCGATAGGCATTTATTTGCCGATTGGATCAAAATGCCGACGACCGCTGAAGGCCCGAACAACCTGGGTTTCTCGGATTCCTCTGACGTAAGACTTCCCTTCGTTTCGGTCCTTATGCCGGTTAGAAATGAAGCGGATTTTATCGAAAGAAGTTTAGGCTCGGTACTCACCCAGAGCTACCCGCACGCCCGGTTGGAGATCATTGTTTCGGACGGTGCGTCGACCGACGAAACAGTCGAACTGATCCGCGATCTGGCTGATCGAACGGATATCCCGATAAGAACAATTCAAAATCCGAAACGAATTGCACCCTCCGCGCTCAATCTAGCGATCGCTCACGCTCGGGGCGATATCTTTGTTCGCGTGGATGGCCATTGCGAGATCGATCCAGACTACGTTGCCAATTGCGTCAAACTTCTGACTGAGGGAAGGGCCGAGGGTGTAGGCGGCCCTATCGAAACGATCGGGGTGGGCCCCCAATCAAAAGCCATCGCCATTGCGATGAGTTCAAAATTCGGCGTGGGCGGTTCGGCATTTCGAACCGTGAACGACCGCGAGATGTACACCGATTCGGTCGCATTCCCGGGTTACACCAGAAAGATCGTGGAACGAGCGGGCCCGTTCAACGAAGAACTGGTCAGAAACCAGGACGATGAATACAACTACCGGATCCGAAAACTCGGAGGCAGGATACTCCTCTCCCCTGAGATCCGTTCAAAATACTACAGCCGCAGCACCTTTAGGTCGTTATGGAACCAGTACTTCCAATACGGCTACTGGAAGGTTCGCGTATTTCAGCTCCATCCGCGTCAGTTGAGCATTCGTCAGTTCATTCCGTTCTTCTTCGTTTCAACCATCTTGGCCCTGGCTATCCTCTCGCCGTTTTTTGGAACAGCGCTGATATTGCTCATGGTCGTGGCCGCAGTCTATTTGGGGTCCTGTTTTTTGGCTTCAGTAATACTGGTTGGAGGAAACATCCGGTTAATTCCCCGGCTGATCTACAGCTTTTGTATTCTGCATTTTTCGTACGGGCTCGGATCGATTTTCGGGCTCGTCGCACTTCGAGATCGTTGGAGAGGATCCGATTTGGTTCCCTTGGACACTCCACAATAACTTCAACGATCACGTACCGGTTTTATCCACGGATCGCCCCTACCGAACAATGGGAATCGAAATTCCTATCCAAAACCACGCCTCATCGCCCGCCGCAGATCTCGCCTTCGAGGCGGTTTTGTTCGTCGTTGATTATTCCGTGCCATGAGCCAGGTATTAAGGATCTACACGGATATGAGATCAGTAGGTGAAGGGAAACTGAAAAACCTCAGCCCGCTATTTTCATTTCACTGGCAAGGTCTTGCTAAAGAGGAGATCTTGTCGGGCAAATTCAACGAAAGCTCACCTTTGCGTCTCACTGATGACCCCTCCGATGCCAACTTCTTTGCACTGCCTATGCATTGGTCCTACTACCTTTGGAACGGAAAGGCGAAAATGCATGAAGCATTTCAGATCGCGGGGGTCGCCGAAAAGCACGGAAAGAAATTGATCATCTGGTTCAAAGGCGATCTGGTTCCGATCATCCCGTTCAGAAACTCGATCTTATTCCTTCCCGGGGCCGTCCGTGCCAGATTGAAGGAGAACTACCGAGCGTGTCCTGTTTTCATCGACGACCCTGAACTTACATACGGCAAGGCCGAAGCACGATTTCGAGAGAAGTCGGAAAGGCCGTTGGTGGGATTCTGCGGGTACGGATCAATAAGCGCTGCGAAACTGGGATGGTCCATCGCTGCTGGTCTTTACTCGAACATCAATCAGCGTTTCAGCCGCTCCAATTTCACCGAGATCCCTATAATTCCCGCAACCGTGATCAGGAACCGCGCGATGAAATTCCTTGAAGATCATTCCGGGATCGATACCCGGTTCGAGATCCGAACAAAACACACGGCTAACCAGCAACAACGCGAACCGACCGAGATCTCCCGCAGCTTCTACGAAAACATATACGGGACAGATTACACACTGTGCGTAAGAGGATTCGGAAACTGGTCTTATAGATTCTACGAGACCCTGGCGTGTGGACGGATCCCGATATTCGTCGATTCAGACTGCGTGATCCCGCTCGAATCAACGATCGATTGGCGGCGTTATTGTGTTTGGGTGGACAGGCGCGAGCTCTCCAGGATCGGCGAAAAGGTCCTCGACTTCCACGCGTCGCTTAATCCTTCAGAGTTTGTTGAGCGGCAGATGGAATGCCGCAAGCTCTGGCTGGATCACCTAACACCTAAGGGCTGCAGTCAGAACATTCGGTTCTATTTGGAGAACGCTATAAGTGGCACTAACGGATCGAATGGCAACTGAGTAACGGGAACGTTTAAAGAGAACTGGGGCCACGATCGCTCTTGCCAAAACAAGACGAAGTGGCCCCAATTCTTTTTGTCGAAATAAGTTTACGTGACCGACGATCCAAAGAACATGAGATGTTCTTTATTGATCAGCGGTTCCGTTCTTAATTCGGTACCACGACCATCAGGCACATATCCGGGCAAGTTGATGCCGGGGTACGCGACCATCCGGTAGGCGTGGCAACTGATTTAGCGGCGGCATTCAACGGTACACTCACCACCGGGTTGGAACTGCTGAATGTGCCGGATGTCACACTCGGGCCGTTCCAGTTGAATGCATTCTTGATGGTGTAACCTTGGCCATTGGTCAGCCCAACTGACGAAAGATTCACGTTGGCCGAGGTCGCCCCCGTTGCGTAAATAATGATGTTGCCCCGTCCCGGCTGATAGGCGTTCGGACGTACGATCACTTGATTCGGCATTGCCGAACTCGTGGCCGTACTCGTGCTGTCATAGTTGAACAGCGGTTTCCAGGCTGAAAAGGTGTACATCCCAACAGTGGTCCGCACGAAACGTGACTGGGTGGTCGTGTTGTAGTACGTGTTGTCCTTCCAGTTATAACCCGCAGTACCGGTGATGGTGTAAACATCACTTGAGTTCGGCGAGTAGAACTTGTTTCCGGTGAACGTCAGATTCGCAACCGATTGTGCTTCGAACGCCGTTTGCCCACCGAAAAAGTAATTGTTCGTGAACGTGCCGGTGTTAACTCCCGCCCCGTATCCGAAATTCACCGAGTACCCTGACCCCGGCGGATGATAGAAGTGAGATTCGTTCACTACCGCTGTCGGACTCATCTGGCTTTCCGGACCCAGAATGAGGTTGTGCTTGGGGGCGTTTATCGGCGCCCCGCCGCCCGCGAACACACTGCCCTGAATGTCGGAGCCCACATAGGGCCCGGTCACGCCGTAACCCTGCATATTCAAATTGAAGGAGTTGAGGGCAAACGTTTCGTACACCCGTGAGTAACCCGATGCATTCTCGAGGTACAGCGCGAGGCCGAACGGTTCTCCGTCGCGGTGGGTCCCGCCATTGTTGTAAATGACGTTCCCGTAGGAGAGCGTGTTCGACGACGACGACCCGCTGAAAATACCCATTCCGTTATCATGCAGGACCAGGTTTATGAATGAGTTTCCGCTGCCCGTGTTGAAAACGGCGCCGCCGTACGAAAATCCGGGGTAAGCAGTTTCGTTTCGATCAGTAATGCTGTTCGTGATCTCGAAATCTCGATAAACGGTATTGCTGCCGGCAACCAGTAGCTGGTTTCCGGCCTGGATCACCTTGGCACCAGCCGCGTGAGAGGTCGCTCCCCCGATGGTCCCTGATGCCGCGCGTCCGCACGCCGTCAGGGTGTTCCCCGACTTGTTGCAGAACTTGATGACCTCAAGATCGATGCTGATCTCGTCATTCGAGGTCAAGATCTTGCTCGCATCCTGAACCGTGAACGTCGTTTGAGAAGCAGTGATCGACCCTACTAACGTCGTGTAAGCATTGCCATCAACCACCGCCCACTCACCCGGGGCGCTTCTTACGGTCCCGCCTCTCAGGTTTGAAATGAACTTGCCCAGGTAGGTACCACCCCTAAGACACAGAGTCTTGCCGGTTGTTACCTGGGTCGTTTTGTTCAAAGCCGTCTGCAGGTCCCACGGGCTCGAGCTTGTTCCGGTTCCGGAGGCAGATCCCGTCGGCGACGCGTAGTAGTCGCAAGCGAAGGACTGTCCAGGCGTCGGAGAGGGCACTGGTATCGGCGTCGGTGTCGGGGTAGCTGTCGGCGCCGGTGTCGGAGTTGGTGTCGGCGTAGGCGCAGGCGTCCAAACAGGAGTCGGCGTCGGTGTCGGCGTCCGAATAGGAGTAGGAGTAGGAGTAGGCGCCGTCGGTACCGGCGTGGCCGTCGGTGCGGGCGTCGGCGTAGGAGTCGGCGTCCGAGTGGGGGTGGGGGTCGGTGTGGGAGTAGGAGTCGGTT
>JAEZJR010000105.1 GCA_023415725.1 Acidobacteriota bacterium | reverse complement strand
ATTCTGAGCAACTCCCCGACATGCATGAATCGGTTCTCGAAGATGGTCTCGGTCATCACGGAAGTTCCTTCCGCCTGGGTCATCAGCGCCATGTATTGCGCCTGCATATCGGTCGGGAATTTCGGATGCGGTTCCGTGGTGACGTCCACCGCCTTCAACCCGGCAGATGAGCGGCGAACGTGCAGCGTGCTGGGGTTGATCTCTTCGATCTCGACGCCCGCTTCGCGGAGCTTATCGATCACGGCGACCAGATGGTCCGGGCGGCAGTTTTTGATCTCAAGCTCGCCGCCGGTGATCGCCGCGGCGACGATGAACGTGCCCGTCTCGATCCGGTCGGGGATGATAGTGTGTTGAGCCCCGCCCAGCGCCTCGACCCCGTCGATCTCCATCGTAGCGGGGCCGGCACCGCGGATGCGTGCTCCCATCTTGTTGAGAAGCTCAGCGAGGTCCTCGATCTCGGGTTCCAGAGCGGCGTTGCGGATGGTGGTGCGGCCTTCGGCCAGCGACGCGGCCATCATTACGTTTTCGGTGCCCGTGACGGTGACCATCTCGAAGACGATATCAGCACCCCTGAGCCGTCCGTTCGGCGCACGCGCGATGACGTCGCCGGATTCGAGCGAAACGGTCGCGCCGAGCTTTTCGAACGCTTTCAAGTGCAGGTCGATCGGGCGGGTCCCGATCGCGCAACCGCCCGGGAGACTCACCTTCGCCTGCCCGAATCGGGCGAGGAGTGGGCCCAGGGCTAGCACGCTCGCGCGCATCGTTTTCACGAGCTCGTACGGTGCCTCGAATAGGTTCACGTTTTTCGCATTTATCTTGTGTGTGCGAAGCTCGGGCGTGAGGACGGTCGAGCCCAGATCCTCGAGCAAACGGCGCTGCGTGATCAGGTCCTTAACGTAAGGGACGTTGTGGAGTGTTACTGTTTCCGACGAAAGCAGAGCGGCCGCGAGGCAGGGGAGGGCTGAGTTTTTGGCACCACTGATCTCTATCTTTCCGTTTAGCGGCCGGCCACCGCGAACGATAAATTTATCCATATGACTCAGGCTGACCGCTGTAAGCGATCTTTATACATCCGAATAAAAAAGCTTATCACGCCGGAGTCGATTTCGCCCGTCAAGTCAGCCCAGTTTTTCCAGAATTCGCCGTATCTGCCCGAGGTGCCGGCCTTCGTGCGCGCCGCTGAGCACGAACCACTCCTGTGCTGAAAGATCGCCGAAATACGGGTGCGGGAATTTCGGCTCCGTCCCGTCGAACTTTTCGAATTTCTCGCGAAGCGACCGCATCGCCTGGCTGCTTGCGTCGAGTTTCGCGAGTGAGTCCTCGAGCGATGATCCCGCAACCGGATGCACGATCTCAGGCGCCTCGAGTTTGACGCCGGCCACGCCCGCCCCTTTTTCGACGAATTCGCCGCTGACGTGAAAACCGTTCGCCGGCCGCCCGGCTTCTTCGGCTTTGGAAAGCAGCCTTGTGCAGATGCGCACGGCGCCGTCATTGACCATCGCGACGTGCTCGACGATCTGTTTGATCGACCACTTCTCACCGTCCACGCGGGCGTCCAGTTGTGATTCCGAGAGTGCCGTGACGGTGTCCTTCAGTTTCGCACGGATCGCGTCATTGGCTGCGTAAGCTTCATCGAGGGTTCGGTAGTTCATTTTATCTAGCGGGTGCCTGCGGCGTGAGTACGAGCCGGTGCCAGCGGGCAAAACTCGTCGCGTTGTCGGCTTCGTTCTTCATGCGGCGGACGTAGGCGGTTTCGAAATAAAGCAATTCCGGAGCCGTCCAATTTAGAGCGACGATCGGGTTGAACGAGACGAGCGTGCTCGGGTCGGGAAGCGTGCTCGGCGCCGAAGCGTTCGAGTTCGAATTGCTTTGAGGCTGCTGGTTCGCATCGGCGTTCAGCGTATTGGCTTGCGCCTGGTCGAACGCCTGGGATGAGATCAGCAGGTTGTTACGCAGCGGGATCGCCGCTTGTGTGGGACTATTGCCTAATGCGTCGTAGATCCGGATCTGGTGTTCGTATGCGACTGCGACCTTAGCCGAATCGGGGGACCACACGGGCTGCACGGCCGTGAGTGCGTCATCGAGCCGACGTTCCCGGCCCGAACGCTCCACGATCCGGGGACGCCCCTGCGGGACGAACGCTGCTCCGGTCGCATCCGCCCTTCGATTTAGCTCGGCCCACTCGCGCGAGTGGAGGGCAAGGGCGGCAAGCATCTGGCTGTCCGGCGACCAGACGTAATAGAAATAAATGAATCCCTCATTCTGCGTTATTGGCCGGGTGTTGTCGCCGTCCGCACTGCAGGTGTAAAGCTGCTCTGAGCGGAAGGTGAGGATGCCGGTTGGTGCCTCCGGCGTCGGGGCAGCTGCCGGTGTTGCCGTGTTAGCGTCCGCCGGCGGTTCCGTATTTGCGTTGAGGTTTTCAGCGTTGGTGTTCGCCTCAGGAGCAGGCGTGGGAGCAGCTGTTTCAGGTGCCGGTTCACCGGTAGGCGGCGTCGGTTCCGCGGACACCCCGCGCAGCATCGCCACGAACGCGACCACGGACGAATCCGGCGCCCAGCGGATCGTGTCGGGGAAATGCACCGCCATCAGATCCGACGTCACCTTGCGCATCAGCTTCCCGTCCGCCGTGTACATGTCCAGACGGAACTCCGCAGGGGCATCGCCAGGCCGATGATAGATCGCCAGGACGCGCTTCATGTCCGGAGAGGTGAGCGTGCGGTCGAGCTGTTCCGTCTGGCGGTTCTGGTCGAAATCCGCAAGCACCGCCGGATTCTTTTCCTCCACCGGGGCTTTGTCGCGGGTCTCCGGAGCCGGGACGTCCGGTTCGTAGCGGTAATTCAACCGGACGGACGGGACTTCCGCCAAAGAGGACGGAAGCCCGCCGCCGCCCGGCATTTTCTCAGTGGTGCAAGCGGCGAGCTGCAGCAGCACTGCTAACAGCACGCCAGCGGCGGAGATGTTCCTGAACGTTCTAGAGTTCACTGTTCACGTATGCGCGGTAGAGAGCCCGCTGCGAATCAGTCGGCGATTCGACCGGGGTGATGGCGAATTCCGTCCGGGTGTTGCCGCCGAGCGTGAAATTCATGTCCCGAAGCTGGTCGAACCGGAAAAGGGTAAGTTTCACGGTATCGCCGGGCTTCTTCTCGTTCAGATAGGTCTGCAGGAACTGCGTCGTCGCACGGTACCCGTCGATCGCGACGATCTGATCGCCGGTATTGATCCCCTGCTCATACGCCGGGGTTCCGACGGCGACGGTTCGGACGGTCAGACGACCGTTATCCTCGGCGGTGTCCGCCCCGATGTACGCCCGGCCTTTGTTCGGCTGAGCGGCGTTCACGTTCAAGCCGAGCGGTGCCATTATGGCGGCGTAATCGATCTCGGCCTCCCCGCGAACATATTTCGAGAAGAAGTCGTCCAGGCTTCGCCCGGCCATCATCTCCGACACCTTCTGGTAATCCTCCGGGGTGTAATTGCGGCCCTTCTTATAGAACTCGTTATAGAGGTGCCGCATCACGTCGTCGAGCGATTTGGAGCCGTTCGAGGAGGAGCGGATCACGATGTCGAGCATCATGTTCACGATCTCACCCTTGTCGTAATAGGAGATCTGGTTGTTTACGGAGTTCTCGTCCTGGCGGTAGTACTTGATCCACGCGTCCATGCTGGCTTCCTCGAGGCTCGTTTCGAAACGGCCGGGACGCGAGGCGAGGTCGGTGAACCCGGCGGCGCGGGCACCAAGGAATTCTTTATCGGAGATCAGGCCCGCCCGCCGCAGCAGCACGTTAGAGTAATACTCGGTCGCACCCTCGGCAACCCAGAGCAGTTTGGTGTAGTTTTCGTTCTCGTAATCGAACGGCCCGAGGGCGTCCGGACGGATCCGCTTCACGTTCCAGAGGTGGAAATATTCGTGTGCGACGAGGCCCAGGAATCCCTTGTAACGGGCAGCCGGCTTGAACCCGAACCTCTGCCACTGCAACGCCGTCGAGTTGAGGTGTTCCAGGCCGCCGCCGCCGCGGAGGTTAACGATGAACGTGTAATCGTCGTAGGGAAGTTCCCCGAAGATCTTGTAGCTCTCTTCGATGATCTTCGCTGTGTCGCGGGCGATCGCCTTCGGGTCGTAATTGCCTTCACCGGTGATCACGTACCGGTGCTTTTTTCCCTGCACGTCGAAGCTGAATTCCGTGAAGTTGCTCACCTCGAACGGCGAGTCGTAAAGCACGTCGAAATTCTCCGCGCGGAAGGTGTTCGTCTGCCCCGAGACGGCGGGCAGGCCGGTCGCGACCTTCCAGTTGTTCGCGGGGTTGACCTTCACCGTCGAGGCGGCCTTAAGCTGACCCTTCGGGAACATCAGCAGTGCGGCCGGTGTGAAGAACGCATGCTCGTCGTTGAGTTCGTTCGTGCGGACCGTAAGTTCATTCGAATAAACACGGTAGGTGGCCACGATCTCGTTCACGCCCTTCGAGTCTACCTGCCAGGTGTTCTTGTTGATCTTCCGCCACGGTAGCGCACGGCCCGAGGCGTCCTTGACGGAGAAATCCTGCACATGTCGTGCATATTCGCGAACGAGATAGCTCCCAGGCGTCCAGACGGGCATTTTCAGCTCTGCCTGATCCGGCATTGCGGACCACTTCACACGCATCTCCACTTCGAGGAGGTGCGTCGCGGGCTTGGACATCGATACGGTGAAGGCGACATCCGGTGCGGGCGCCTTCACGTCCGCCGCTTTGGGCGCCGGCGTTGTTCTTCCCCTGGCTCCTTGTGCGGGAGTTTCCTTGAACATAAAAGTCAATACTAACAGGGAGAGGGCGATATACGACGCGAGCCGCGTCCGTGCGATTGTGGCGAGGGTGTTCATAAGTTTGTTCGACGTAAACGTGTATTTTACTATGAAACTTCGGCCCGTCGAAAAGCGCGGCTTTACAACGCAAGCCCGACGTGTCGTAATTTTGGCCCGAAAGGGTTTTGGCCTCCTCTATTTTTATGGCTGAGCAAGCGGTCAAAGAGCGGTTTTTCACCACCCCGCTGATCATCATCTTCGTTACGGTGTTCATCGACCTGATCGGGTTCGGGATGGTGATCCCGATACTACCCTTTTACGCGGAAACCGCGCCGTACAACGCGACCCCGTTCGAGATCGGGCTGCTATTCTCGGTCTACTCGTGGATGCAGTTCTTCTTTTCGCCGATCCTGGGCCGCCTTTCCGACCGATACGGGCGGAGGCCGATCCTTTTCATCAGCCTGATGGGCTCGGCGGTCGGGTACGCCGTGATGGGGTTCGCGGGGTCGCTGGCGATGGTCTTCGCCGGGCGAATCATCGGTGGGATCACGGGAGCTAACATCTCGACTGCGCAGGCGTACATCGCCGACGTGACGTCGAAGGCGAACCGCGCGAAGGGGATGGGTATATTCGGGGCCATCTTCGGGCTCGGGTTCATTCTAGGCCCGGCAATGGCCGGGATATTGAGCAAGTACGGCGTGCACGTGCCGTTTTACTGCGCTGCGGTGCTGTCGTTCGTCAACGCGGTGGCGCTTTACTTTATCCTTCCGGAATCGATCACGCCCGGGGCCCCGCACGAAGAACGCAAGGGGCGCTTCGCCGAGTTGGTCGAATCGCTCCGTGAGAAGGAGTTCGGGATCGTTAACCTCGTTTATTTCCTGCTCATCACCGCGTTCTCGATCATGACCTACGCGTTCGTGTTGTTCACGGCCTACCGGTACGGTTACAACGCCGAGCAGAACGGGTACCTTTTCTTCTATGTCGGGGTGGTGGCGGTTCTCGGACAGGGCGTGCTGTTCCACCGGTTGGTCAAGACGATGGGCGAAACGAAATTGACCGTGCTTGGGTGTCTAATGATGGCCGGGAGCCTGCTGGTGTTTCCGTTTCTTGGCCCCGCCGCCGGAGGCTTGACGGCGCTGTTAGTAGTTACGGCGGTGCTGTCGATCGGGAACGCGTTCGCTTCGCCGTCGCTGACGAGCCTCGCTTCTAAGATCTCGCCGGAGGACAAGCAGGGGACGTCGCTCGGGATAATGCAGTCCGGAGCGAGCCTGGCGAGGGCGATCGGCCCGCTTGTCGGGGGCGTGCTGCTGAACGATGCTATGAACCGGGTGAGCGATCAGACCGTATTCCGAACCTTCGCGGCGGCTTCGGGGATAATGTTCGTGGCGATGATGGTTTCGCTTTTCGCGGTGAGGGTCATGAAGGGACATTCCGCAGTGTCGACAGCTCAGCCCACGGCTCGCTGACGCACTTTCTCCGCAACGGGGAAGGAGAGCATGAATGTGGCGCCATTGCCGGTTTCGCTGAACGCCTCGATGGTGCCGCCGTGTTCCTGGACGATCCCGTAGGTCACAGCAAGGCCGAGCCCCGTACCATTCCCGACCCCTTTGGTAGTGAAGAACGGATCGAATATCTTACCCAGATTCTCCGGCGCAATTCCCTCACCGGTGTCCGTCACTTCAACCTTGACCTCGTCCCCGTCCACAAGCATTGTCCGGAGCGTTACCTTGCCACCGGCAGCCCCCATGGCATCCCTGGCATTAAGTATCAAGTTGGTGAACACCTGTTGAAGCTTCCCAGCGTTAGCGAAGATCGGGAGCACATCGGCTGAATAATCTTTGACGATCTCAATGTTGGATTTACGTATCTGCGGCTCCAACAGCTGAAGCGTATCGTCGAGCAGGCGATTCACGCTGACCTCAGTCGAGTCGGTCACGCTGCCGATACGGGAGAAATTCAGCAGGTTGCTGACGATGTTGGTCGCACGTTCGGTCTGCCGGTGCATCTTCTGCAAAAGGGCGTGTTTCGGGTCTGTGTCCGGAACCATCCCTAGCAGCATCTGCGTGTAGCTGGATACCCCGGTGAGCGGGGTGTTCACCTCGTGGGCGACGCCCGCGGCGAGCAGGCCGATGCTGGAGAGTTTCTCGCTCTGCTGAAGGGTCTCTTCAAGTTTCACGCGGGAACTAACATTTTCGAGCACCACGATCGCTCCGGATTGCGAATTCGACACCGAGCGCAGCGGAGCGACCGCGACGTTAAGGATGAGAGATCGTCCCTTCGAATCGGAAGCGTGCATTTTGTAAGCGTTGCGGATCTCGGTGAGATGCCACTTCGACTTACCCAGCACATTCGTGAGGTTGTAAGCGAAGGCCTCGTCGAATATCTCGTCGACCACCTTCCCGACGACCTCCTCCCGGTGGAGGCTCATCATCTCTTCGAAGGTGGAATTGCAACGAGTGATCCGGCCGTCCTCGTCGACGGCGAGCAGCCCCACGTTCACCGATTCCACGATCGACTCGTTGAATTCCTTGAGCAGCGAGAGTTCTTTCGTTTGCCGGATCTGCTGCTGATAGAGGCGGCTGTTCTCGATGGCGACGGCGATATAGCCGGAAACGGTCCTGAGGATCTCGATGTCCTCGGAAGAAAGCAGTGAGCCGTCCTTCGCCCGTCCGAGCCCGATCACCGCGACCAGCTTCCCTCGGACAACGCACGGGACGTAGTAGTGCAATTCCTGACGCACAGGGACGTTGCCGTTAGTGTTTCCGTTCGAATGAACGAACGCGGTTTCCGCATCGCCCAGTTCGAACTTGTCCACTCGGACGATGCCGCTCTCGGCCGAGCCGGTACGTATCATTTGGCGGAAATCGGTCGGGACGCGGAAATTGTCGCTCAGGCCGACCGACTTGGCCACTCGGTATTGCCCCTCGTCGCTATCCGACTCGATGAAAACGGCAAGTTTTTCGACGTCCAACACCTGCTGGAGCCGCTCGGTGAGAGCATCCAGGAGCGGTTCCATCGCCGTGGTAGCCGAAAGGGTTCGGCCGAAGTCGAGCAGTCCGTTGCGAAGGTCGTAACGGGTCCCGTAGAAGAATCTCTCAGCTCGCTCCTGAAGGAAATTCTTCAGCGGTTCGCTGAGCATGACGATCGCCGCCATCGCGATCACCGCGATCAGGGCACGTAGGGTTATCTCTGTGGTCGAAAGATCGTTGCCGACCGCGAGGAACACAAGGCCAAGGGCTACCGCGCCGATCATCATCGCGATCGCGATCGTCGTGATCGCGTAGACCATGGCCCGGCGGACAACGACGTCCACGTCCATCAGCCTGTAACGTACCACGGAGTGGCCGAAGCTGAGCGGGATCAGGGCGAGCGGAAGGGTCGTGAGGGCGGTTGTGAGAGTGTCTTCTGGGAGGTAAACGAAGCGGCGTGCGAGATTAACGGCGACGATCGGGATGACGGAGATGACCGTCCCCCACATCGCCCATTTGAGCCGCTGCCGCACAAGCACTTGCTGGTTGGTCAGGAACCGCCAGATGAGCACCGCGGAACCGATCGTGATCCCCACAACGAAGTGCCCCAACAGGAGTCGGTTGAGGTAGATGTGAACCTGATTGGCGGCTACGAATCCGCCGATCGCACTGGATACCGACTCGATCGGCAATAGCGGAACGAGGGAAATTAAAAAACCGGCCAAGGTCAGCAGAGCGGCAGGAGCGTACAGCACCCAGGTTTTCCACCGCGGAGTGTCGAATACGGCACTACGGACCGGATAACGCAGGCAGAAATGCATGAACAGCGGCACGAAGAACGCGAATGCCGTGTTATCCAGCAGGCTGACCGCCATGTCGAAATCCTGCTCCATCCCGATCGGGCGGTAGACGTGGAAGACGAACGCCGCCAAACAGATCGTGGCGAAATGCAGCACGAACGGCGACCGACTCCCCTGCTTGAACAGGACAAAGATCCCCACCCCCAGCCATACAATGCCAACGAACGACAATAAAATGATCGAGGGCGACCATCGCTGGACGGTGTCTATGTTGCGGAGGTCGGCGTAGTAAAAGTTATTCGAGAACGAATATGACGGCCGCTGGTAAAAGTAGGTCAGGTTCCCGCCGACGCCGGCAGCGTCCAGGTACATCGGGATGTCGGAGGTGGAAACGACCTCGTCGAAGGTTTTCCCGTCGAGGCTGATGGTCAGAAGGCGATCTCCAGG
>JAEZJR010000048.1 GCA_023415725.1 Acidobacteriota bacterium | reverse complement strand
ATCTTGTGGTGCTCGTTCGTTCCCTCGGCATTGATATTCAAATTGCATAGGGCCTTGTCGGAGAACGACTTGAAAAAGTGGAAGAACATCTCGGTGGGCACGTCACCGATCTTTTCGCGGCGGAATTCGGCGTCCCAAACGATCCAGTTTCGCCCGCCGAAGTCGACCGCCGCCTGCGCGAGGCAATCATCCATCGGGAGGCAGAAGCCGTAGCGCTCCAGGCCACGCTTGTCGCCGAGTGCGGTGGTGAACGTCTCGCCCAGCGTGATCGCCACGTCCTCCACAGTGTGGTGCTCGTCGATGTGCAGATCGCCTTTCGCTTCGATCTTCAGATCTATTCCCGCGTGCCACGCTATCTGCTCCAGCATGTGATCGAAAAAATGCAGGCCGGTCGATATGTCCGATCTTCCTGCTCCGTCGAGGTTCAATTCGACGAGGACATCGGTTTCATTCGTTTTCCTGCTGTGCGTTGAGCGTCGCTCCGGCAATCGGAGGATCTGGTATATCTCGTCCCATGTGCTAACGGTTCTCGTCTCGCCTTCGTCTGTTTCGAGCGGGAAGTTCGAATTTTCAATGTAGATCGCCCTCGCTCCCAGGTTGCGGGCCAATTGCACATCCGTGGGGCGGTCGCCGATAACGTACGAATTCGCAAGGTCGTACTCGCCGGTCATATACTTGCCGAGCATGCCGGTCTCGGGTTTGCGCGTCGGGGCGTTCTCGTGGGGGAAGGTCCTGTCAACGAATACGTCCGCGAACTCGATCCCTTCGCCCGCGAGCGTGTCCAGCACGAAATTCTGCGCAGGGTAGAACGCCGGCTCCGGGAAACTCTCGGTCCCCATTCCGTCCTGGTTGGTCACCATCACGAGGACGAAATCGGTTTCGCGGGCGATCTTCGCCAGGTTGGTGATCGCTCCCGGGAGGAAGCGGAGCTTATCCAGCACGTCCACCTGGAAATCGTGCGGTTCGCGAATGATAGTGCCGTCTCGGTCTATGAAAAGGACTCGTTTCATGTTTTTTCACCAGCTATCAGCTGTTAGCTTTCAGCTCCCAGCCTGAGAGGGAGTTCAATAATCTTGTGTTCTCTTCTTGAGTGCCGACGGTCACCCGCAGACACCCTTCGCATAGGTCAACATTGCTGCGATCGCGGACGACGATGCGCTCGCCGACAAGGTATTTGTATATCGTTTTGGCATTGGTGGTTTTCACGAGGACGAAATTGGCGTCGGTCGGGAAGATCTTCTCGACGAAGCGAAATTTCTCGAATGCTTGTATAAGGCGACCACGTTCTCTCAACGTGTCGGCCACCCAAGGGTCCGTATTTCCGGCCCTTTCGATCGCATCGAGAACTGCCCGCTGCGCGATGCCGCTGACGTTGTACGGGGGCTTTACTCTATTCATCAGTTCGATTATCTGTTCGGATGCGAACGCGAGGCCGACACGCAGCCCCGCCATCGCCCACGCTTTAGAGAACGTTTGCAGCACGACCAGGTTGGGAAGATCCGCGATCTCTTCGGTGAAGGAGGTCGCGTCGGCGAAGTGGATATAAGCCTCATCGACCACGACGACGCCGTTGAAAACGTTTGCGATCTCGATGACGTCTTCGCGGCGCATCAGGTTGCCGGTCGGGTTGTTCGGAGAGCAGATGAAGATCAGCTTCGTGCCTTGGTCGATGGCTTCCAGAATGCGCGGCACGTCGGGTTGGAATTCATCGGTCAGACGTACCTCGCGGACCGCCACGTCATTTATGTCGGCGGAAACCTTGTACATCCCATAGGTCGGCGGGCAGATGATGCAGGCGTCTCGGCCCGGTTCGCAGAAGATACGGAACAGCAGATCGATCGCCTCGTCGCTGCCGTTCCCGACGAAGATGTTCGGCTCGGCCACACCATTCAGTTCGGAGATGCGTTCCTTCAATTCCTTTTGCAGCGGGTCGGGATAACGGTTATAGCCCGGGCCGGCGGGGGAGGCAAACGCGTTCTCGTTCGCGTCGAGGAATACATCGGCTGCACCGGCGAATTCTGACCGGGCCGACGAATACGGTTTCAGACGCAGGATGTTCGGGCGGACGATAGTTTGCAGGTCGAATCTCATATCACCCTCCGATGTACTCCCTCCGAATCGACACGGCGTTCCTGTGGGCATCGAGCCCTTCGGCCGCGGCCATGGTTTCGATCACGGGACCGAGGTTGCGGATGCCGTCTTCGGTGAGGCATTGGTAGGTCACGGTTTTCATGAAACTCGCGACGGACACGCCGCTGAAGGCTCGGGCGGCCCCGTTCGTCGGGAGTGTGTGGTTGGTGCCGGAGGCGTAATCGCCCGCGCTCTCGCACGAATAATTGCCGATGAAAACGGAGCCAGCGTTCACGACGGTTTCCGCGGTTTCCATCGCATCGCGCACCGCGAGGATCAAATGCTCGGGGGCGTACTCGTTCATCAGGTCCATTCCTTCCTTTACGGACGCAACCAGTATCGCTTTGGAATTTGCGAGGGCCGCCGATGCTATGTCACGACGGGGAAGCCGTTCGATCTGCGTTTCCAGCTCACCGAGCACGTTGTCGATGACGCTTCGCGAGTCGGTCACGAGGATGGCCTGGCTGTCGGGGCCGTGCTCGGCCTGGGAAAGCAGATCCGCGGCGACGAATGCGGGCACGCACGAATCGTTCGCGAGAACGGCTACTTCGGAAGGGCCCGCGGGCATGTCGATCGCGACGCCCTCGCGGAGCACCTGAAGCTTGGCCTCGGTCACGAATTGATTGCCGGGGCCGAAGATCTTGTATGTGCGGGGGACGGAATCCGTGCCGTACGCCATCGCCGCGATCGCCTGTGCCCCGCCTATTTTGTAAACGCGCGTGACGCCGCAAAGGCGGGCCGCGTAAAGCGTCGCGGCGTTCACATTGCCACCGGAATCCGGCGGCGAGCAAAGAACGATCTCACCGCAGCCGGCGAGTTTGGCCGGGATAGCGAGCATCAACACGGTCGAGAAGAGAGGTGCCGAACCGGCCGGAACGTAGAGGCCCACCTTCTCGATCGGCAATTGCCGCTTCCAGCATTTGACCCCGGGGGAGGTTTCGACGATCCGGGGAGGTTCATGCTCGATCACGTGGAACTTCTCGATGTTCGCTTTCGCAACGGCGATCGCCTGCTTCAGTTCGTCCGAGACCGCGGCTTCCGCGGCGTTGAATTCTTCTTCCGTGACCGCCAGTTCATCGAGCTCGACCCCGTCGAATCGCCGGGAGTATTCGCGGATCGCCGCGTCGCCGTTGGAACGGACATCTTCGAGGATCGTGGCAACTGCACCGCTTAGTTGCCGCGTATTCATTACAGGACGTTTCAGTATCTCCGCCCACGTCTCGCGCGGCGGGTATTCGATCACTTTCATGGTTTCACCTGATCATCTGGTCGATCGAGAGGACGAGGATCCCCTCGGCCCCGGCCCGTTTGAGGTTGTCGACAACCTCCCAAAAATCCTGCTCCCCGATCACGGAATGGATGGACACCCACCCGGTTTCGGCGAGCGGCAGCACGGTGGGACTTTTGATCCCCGGCAATATCGCCGCGATCTCGTCGACCTTTTCCTGCGGCGCGTTGAGGAGGATGTACTTGTTCTGTTCGGCGGCGTTGACGCTGCGGATGC